>NZ_CP157678.1 GCF_040105105.1 Polaromonas hydrogenivorans
ATGAAAACTGTTAGCGAGAACTTATTGCAGCCCATGACCATGAACGACATCGTTCAACAAGCAGCTAGAGCCAGCGATATGGTTAGTGCGGTCAGAACAACCATGCTTGCACCAACGGCAAAAAAATTGAGTCCCACATACAACCAGACGGAAGTCGCGACGCTTTGTGGGATGGACCGTGGACCGTTTGCCTACAGAATGAAAAATGATGAACATGGCACCCTTCCCCAAGGCGTAACCAAACCCGAACGCCGTGGGAAAGAATTTACCCTGGCCGAAGCGCGTACCTGGGTAAGGGAGGTCCGCAGCGACAAGCTGCGGCCAGAAGGTGCTGAAGCGGTCGTCATCAGCATTGCAAATTTCAAAGGGGGCGTTGGGAAATCCACCACAGCCATGGCATTGGCGCAGGGCTTGTCCTTGCTCGGGCACCGCATTCTTCTGATCGACGCAGACCCTCAAGGTTCGCTCACCACGCTGACGGGTTTGCTACCGGACTTGGATGTTGAAGACAAAGATACATTCTTACTCCTTGTCTCTGGCGAAGAGGAATCGATTCGCTACGCGATCCGGCCAACGTACTGGGATGGCATTGACTTGGTCGCGGCCGCACCGTTGCTCTTCAGCATCGAATTCACGCTTCCTTCCCGCCAAGTGCGCGAAGAAGGCTTTGAGTTTTGGAATGTTTTAAATCTCGGCATTGACGATGTGCGAGAAGACTACGATGTCATCATCATTGATACCGCCCCTGCCTTGTCGTACGGCACTGTCAATGCATTGATGGCTAGCAATGGCATCATTATGCCGCTGCCGCCCAACGCGCTTGACTTTGCATCGGGCGCGCAGTTTTGGAGTTTGTTTGCGGACTTGTCCGAAAGTCTTTCAGGCAGCGGACGTTTGGACAAGACATACGATTTCATTAGCGTTCTTTTGTCACGCGTTGAAACTGATGCGGCAAGCGCGATGGTTCGTAAGTGGATCATTTCCACCTATGGTGACAAGGTACTGCCGGTCGAGATTCCAAAGACCGTTGTTACGTCGACATCGAGCGCAGAGTTTGCTACCGTTTACGATATTTCGCGATATGACGGCTCAGCCCGTACCTATAAGCGCGCGCGTGAAGCCTATGACAGCCTGGTTGCTTATGTTGAGCGCCTAGTTCATGCTGTCTGGCTTCGCGATTCCACTAATCGAAAATCGAGATTCAACTAAAAATGGCACGAAAATTATTTGAAAAGGGTGATTCGATCACGTTGCCCGCAGGGATTGGTGCAATGCCCGTACAGACATCGAATGTGAGCCGTCCACGTACAGCCATTGGTGGGATGGCGCAATTTGTGGTGGATGAATCCAAGGTACGGCTTGAGCTTGAGTCATTACGTGCCGAGTACGTAAAGCATGAGGGCGCCAAGCCAGCGCGTTTGCTAGACCCTCGAAAAATCAAGCCGTCACAATGGGCAAATCGGCATGAAGACTCTTTTCGATCGGAAGAGTTTATCAATTTGCGGGCCGAAATCGAAAATGCGGGTGGCAATGTCCAGGCGATCAAGGTGCGCCCACTGCTCGCTGACACGATTGAGCAGGACCGTCGAAAAGTTGCAGAACAGCTTGCGAAGACTCTTGAAAAAGGGGGGGTTGAACCGTTCAACCCCCCCTACGAATATGAGATCGTTTTTGGACATCGACGCCATCGGGCTTGCCTTGATCTGGGAATACCAGTGCTCGCGTTGATCGAGGAGACAACGGAGCAAGAACTTTTTGTCGACATGGATCGAGAAAACAGGCTGCGCGCTGATCTCTCGCCGTGGGAGCAGGGAATGATGTACGCCAAGGCATTGGACAGGGGTTTGTTTTCTTCCAATGCGCGCTTGGCGTCAGCGGTTGGCCGCGATACGGGGGTAATTGGCAAAGCGCTCGCCCTCGCCAGATTGCCTTCGAGTGTTGTTGAAGCCTTTCCCACACCGCTGGATATCCAGTACCGTTGGGCCAAGCCGCTCACGGACCGGTTGCTTGCCGATCCTGAGGCTGTCACCCATCGGGCTCGGGATTTGAAAGGGTCAAAGAAAAAGTTCTCTGCGAAAGAGGTTTTTGAGTTGTTGACCTCTGAACGGGCGATATATTCTGATGAGAAAAAACCACTCGATTCAGAAGCTGAGCGCCGCTTCACAGAAGCGCGCGAGTTGCCTGGAAAAATTTCGATTGGCCATCGCGGCAAGAACATGGCAACGCTTTCAACCGACAGCAAAGGCCGTGCGATGGTCCGTTTCAAAGCAGTCATGACTTCCAGTAACCGTGAAGCGTTGGTCAAACTGATCCAGGAGTTTTTGGACCGACAACCGTGAACTGTGGCGGTAAGTTATCGACGGCAACTCGCCTCTGCTAAGCGTTCAGCGGAACGCTTTTCCCAACTCATCCATCCGTCGCCTGATCGGCGCCCGGCCGTAGATGGCCGTGGTGGTCTGGATGCTCGCATGCCCCATCTGCGCCTGGATCACATCGAGCGGAACCTGCCGGCTAATGGCCCGGGTGCCGAAGGTGTGGCGCAGCCAGTGGGTGGTGGCCCCGGCCAGGCGCTCGCGCTCATGGGCCGGCAGGCTCGACGCCCGCACCGCCCGCGCTAGCCAGCCCTTGACATGCTCGTAAAGCGCCTGGTAGCCCACCGGCGCCACCGGGTTCTGCGTGGCGGCCAGCAGGGGCGCTGCGGGCGGCGCGGCCTGGATCGAGCCCAGGCCGCGCGCTAGCAGGTAATCCTGCAGCGCATGCAGGGCCTGCCCGGGCACGGCCGCTATTCTGTTTTTGGCGCCCTTGCCGCGGACCTGCATCACCCACCCCTCAGGCTCCATGCGCAGGTCGCCCAGGGTGGCCGAGAGGAGTTCGGCCGAGCGCAGCCCGACCGCCTCGACAAACCGCACGATGAAGCGGATGCGCGCCCGGGACGCCGAAGGCGCCTGGGCGTCGATGAAGCGCAGCACCTCGGCCATCGCCGCCTCGCTCAGCGCCTTGGTGTCCAGCATCTTTTGGCCCGGGTCGTCGCCCGTGGCCTGGTTCACGAGCAGCCAGGGGTTGGCATTCAAATACTGCGCGGCCTGGAGCCAGGCGAACAGCGACGCAATGATGACGATGGCCTGGCGGCAGCTCGCGTGCGACAGGTGCCCTCGAAACGGCGCCCAGCCGCTCTGGCCGGGGGCGGCGCGCTCGCGCGAGATCCAGCGCGGCGGGATGTTCTGCAAAAACGCCATGAACGCGCCGCAGTCGGCGACCCCCATCTGCGCCAGGCTGGCCCCCCCGCATTCATACTGCATCCACAGCAGCAGCCGGTGGGCTTCCCGCTGGTAGACCCGCACCGTGGCCAGCGAGCCGGCCCGGGCCTGGATCCAGCGCTGGACCGCCTCGAGGTCGCTGCTGGCGCCCAGCAGCGAGGGCCGGGTGCGGGCAAAAGAGGCATCGGGCGCCGAAACACCGTCCAGGATGATGTCGCCGGAGGCTCGATTCGAGGGTGAACCCAAAGGCGAGGGCGCACGAAAAAGCGCCGGCGCCTGGCTCAAGGCAAACAGCGGCTTGAGGGGCGCCGCCTCGCGCCGCAACAGCGTGGCCAGGTGGCGTTCGATGCGCCGGGCCTTGGCGATGCCGACAGCGGGCAGCGAGCGGTACCACACCCCGCCGGCCGAGATGCGGGCGTTGAGCTCGCCCAGCGTCGTCATGCCGGCGGCGGTGAGCTTGGCCGCCAGCGCGTCATCGAACCAGCCCGCGACCAGGTCGCTTGCCATGGGGATTTCTGCGGCCAGGCCCTCGAGGCGGCGCAACAGCGCGAGTTGGCGCTCGCGCAGGCGCTGGCCGCGCGCGGTTTTTCGATCGGCCGGATGGGCTTCTTCGTAGAGTGCGAGTGCTTCGCTTTGTGAAAAGCCGTCCAGGCCCTGCGCCTCGATGAAATCCGCCAGGGCAGGGCGCGGCTCGCCCGCGGGACTCTGGATGCGCAGGCCGACCAGGCGCCAGGCGCTCTCGCCCCGCCGGCGGGCAACCGCGCTCACCGCGTCAACCGCCTGCCGGTGCGCCGTGATGGCTTCGTGGCCGTGCGCGACGCCGAGGTAGCGCCGGGCCGAGTCGACCAGGCCAAGCCCTTCGGCGCAGGCGCGCAGGTGCGCGAAGTGGTGGGGCCCGAGCCGGCGCACGAAGCGCCCGGCAGGGGGCGCCGACAAGGTGGCGGAGGGCGTCGCGTTGGAGCGGGTCATGGGTCGTTACGCCTGCGGGAAGGGCAGGGCGGCGGGCCTGGACAGGCGCGCCAGGGTCAAAACGCGGCCTGCCAGAACGGCCCAGGCGCGCCGAACGCAGGGATGTCTAGGGGGCGGGCAGGGTGAGGCCTTCCAGGCCGCTGGCGGGGCTGCAATCGCTTCGAACTCGCCTGGCGGGGCCCGCCGCCGCATGAGGGCAAGCTCAACCCCGGCACTGGGCCGGCGGGTGCGCCCGGGCTGGGCGCCCGCCGGCCCCGGGGTGCGCAAGTCGTTGTCGGGATTGAAGTTTTTCATGCGGTGCTGGCTCGGGCCGGTTTTGACCGGTTTATTTTACCCTGAGATAATGGCTCTTATCTTAGGGCAGTGCGTTGAATGTTGAGGCCAGTGCTCGTTCATTCACATCGTTCACACAACTAAATTTGACCCCAGTTTGCAAGTAAATCTGGCCCTACTTCTGACCGAGACCCATTGCAAGCCTTCAAAGCTGCAAAAAATGCCTACAACAGTGGCCAAACCGTGTGGTCTGGCCTTTGCGCACTCAAGCCCGGGCGCTATTACGGGTCAAAATTGCTTGAAAACGCCAGCAAGGGCCAGAATTACTTGCAATTCTGTCGGCTTGAAATGGCTGCGATGTAAATTTTTGCGCAATATTGACCCCAATTCAAGGGCCAAATTTACTTGTGTGAACGTTTGCCTAAAAGTGTTGCTATCTTTGGTCTGAAAAAGTTCCACATGAACCGATGGCGCAAACCTCTGGCCACAAGCGCTGCCCCAGCCAAAAAAATTCGCCACCTTGAAGCAAATTCGTTCATTTCGAGAACACTTTTAAAGAAATGAACGATTTTGATGATGATGATGATGCTGCTGCTGCTGCTGCTGCTCAAGGACCTGCTGAGAATCGCTGCTTTCCGCAAGGATTTCGACTTCGATTTTTTGAAATTCCTTGTGCCCTTTGGCCTGCTAGGAACGGCGGTGGGCGCGCTGCTTTTCGGGGTGCTCGATGCCCGCACGGTGGCGGCCATCGTTGGCGGTTTCACGCTGCTGTTCCTGGCGCAGCGCCTGCTGTTTCTGGCCCGACAGCCCGCCGCCGCCGAAATGACTGGGCACGATATTGACAATGACTTCGGGCTTCACCAGCTTCGTGGCCCATGCCATTCGTCTAGACTGTCTTCGCTGCCCGCCTTGTCAACCCAGCATCATCAGGCTGGCGTTGCCGCCGGCAGCGGCGGTGTTCACGCTGAGCGAGCGCTCGACCACCAGGCGTTCCAGTGGCACCACCGCATCGCCTTCACCCACGCCCATGCCATACACGCCGACGATGGGACCGGCGCGCCCGGCCATGTGCGCGCAGGCTGCCAGAAGCGATTCGGCGCTGCCGTGGTGCAGCGCGGCGTCGTATTGCGCCTGCGGCGCCGTCCAGTCGGCCACCAGCGTGATGCGCTCGCGCACGGTTTCGGGCAGGCGCGCCTGCAGCGCTTCGGCGCTGGCCGGCCAGACGGCGCGGCTGCCCACGGCCAGTACGGCGGCAAGCTGCAGCAGGCGCGCGTCGTCCTGCGCGGCCAAGCACAGCACCGCCTCGCGCGGGTGCAGCGAATAGACGTTGCGCTCGCCGGTCGGGCCGCGCAGGCTGACGGCCGCCTGGCTGCACGACCAGGCCGCGTCATCCTGGCACGCCTGCGCCAAGGCCGGCTGGCGCTGCGCCTGCGCCCAGTCGCGCAGCGCCAGCAAGGCGCCGCCGACGGGCCGGGGCATGTTGCTGGATTCCTGATTCACCTCGGTCCAGGCGACGGCGCGCGCCATGGCGTCCGCCGGGCGCCGCGCCAGCAGCCGGTACAGATACAGAGGGCCGCCCGCCTTCGGGCCGGTGCCCGACAGCCCCTCGCCGCCAAACGGCTGCACGCCCACCACGGCGCCCACCATGTTGCGGTTGACATACTGGTTGCCTGCATGCGCTTGGCTGACCACCTGGGCAATGGTCTCGTCGATGCGCGTATGCACGCCCAGCGTCAGGCCGTAGCCGGTGGCGTTGATCTGTTTAATCAGCGCGCCAAGTTCGCGGCGGCGGTAGCGCACCACATGCAGCACCGGGCCGAACACCTCGCGCTCGAGCTCGCCGATGCTGTGCAGTTCGATCAGCGTGGGCAAGACGTAAGTGCCGTGGGCCAGGTCGCCTTGCGTATGGCGCGCCTGCCGGAACACGGCGTGGCCCCGGGCGCGCATCGCCCCGACATGGCGCTCGATGCTGGCCTGCGCCTCGGCGTCGATCACCGGGCCGATGTCCACCGCCAGCGCGCCGGGGTTGCCGATGCGCTGCTCGGCCATCGCGCCCTTGAGCATGGCGATCACGCGATCGGCCGATTCCTCCTGCAGGCACAGCACGCGCAGCGCCGAGCAGCGCTGGCCGGCGCTGTCGAAGGCCGACGCCACCACGTCGCCAACGACCTGCTCGGTCAGCGCCGACGAATCGACGATCATGGCGTTCTGGCCGCCGGTTTCGGCAATCAGCGGCACCGGCTGGCCGGCATCGCCCAGCCGGCCGGCCAGCGTGCGCTGCAAAATGCGCGCGACGTCGGTCGAGCCGGTGAACATCACGCCCTGCACGCGCACATCGCTCACCAGTTGCGCGCCCACGGTCTCGCCCCGACCGGGCAGCAGCTGCACGGCAGCGGGCGGCACGCCGGACTGCCATAGCAGGCGCACGGCTTCGGCGGCGATCAGCGGGGTCTGTTCTGCCGGCTTGGCCAGCACGGTGTTGCCGGCGGCCAGCGCGGCGGCCACCTGGCCGGTGAAGATCGCCAGCGGAAAGTTCCACGGGCTGATGCACACCACCGGGCCGAGCGGGACATGGGTGGCAGGGGTGAAATCGGCGAGCGCCTGGGCGGCGTAGTAACGCAAAAAGTCGATGGCTTCGCGCACCTCGGCGATGGCATTGGCCGCGCTCTTGCCGGCTTCGCGCATCAGCAGCCCCATCAGGCGCGGCAAAGCGGCCTGCATGGCGCCGGCGGCGCGGTCGAGCGCGGCGGCGCGTTCGGCCGGCGCGGCCTTGGCCCACTCGGGCGCGAAGGCCAGGGCTTGTGCCAGGGCCTTGTCCACATCGGCCAAAGTGGCCTCCTGCACCTGGCCAACCTGGTCACGGTGGTCGGCTGGATTGAGAACCGGCTGGAGGCCGATTCCTTCGCCGCCGGCCGGCTCCGTGGCGCTGGCCAGCATCGGCCTGGCCAGCCAGGGCGCCTGCGCGGTCTGCCGCAGCACGCCCGCCAGCGCGTCCAGGCAGGTTTCGTCGGCCAGGTCCAGCCCCTGCGAATTGGCGCGCAGTGTGCCATAGAGCGCGCCGGGCAGCGCAATGGCGGGGTGCGGCAGGCCCGCTTGCCCTTCCTGCCGCGCCAGCCGCTCCACCGCATCGACCGGGTCTTCGACCAAGCGGTCGATGGCAATGCCGCTATCGGCTATCTGGTTGACGAAGGAGGTGTTGGCGCCGTTTTCCAGCAGGCGGCGCACCAGGTAGGCCAGCAGCGTTTCATGCGTGCCGACCGGCGCGTAGATGCGGCACGGGCGGCCGAGCTTGCCGGCGGCGACATCGCCCACGACTTGCTCGTACAGCGGCTCGCCCATGCCGTGCAGGCACTGGAATTCGTACTGCCCCGGCCGGTAGTCATCGGGGCCGGCCAGCTGGTAGATGGCGGCCAGGGTGTGCGCGTTGTGGGTGGCGAACTGCGGGTACACCGCGCCTGGTGCGGCCAGCAGCTTGCGCGCGCACGCCAGGTAAGACACGTCGGTATGGGCCTTGCGGGTGTATACCGGGTAGCCGGGCATGCCGTCGAGTTGCGCGCGCTTGATCTCGCTGTCCCAGTAGGCGCCCTTGACCAGCCGGACCATCAGCCGGTGCCCGCTGCGGCCCGCCAGGTCAATGAGGTAGTCGATCACCCGGGGGCAGCGCTTCTGGTAGGCCTGTATCACGAAGCCGATGCCGTTAAAGCCGCCCAGCTCGGGCGCGTAGCACAGCTTTTCCAGCAAATCGAGCGATAGCTCCAGCCGGTCTGCCTCTTCGGCGTCGATGTTCAGGCCGATGTCGTACTGCTTGGCCATCACAGCCAGCCTGAGCAGGATCGGGTACAGCTCGTCCATCACCCGGCCGTACTGTGCGCGGCTGTAGCGCGGGTGCAGCGCCGACAGCTTGATGGAAATGCCGGCGCCGTCGTAGATGCCTTTGCCGGCCGAAGCCTGGCCGATGGCGTGGATGCTGGCCTCGTAGGCGGCCAGGTAATGCGCGGCGTTCTCGGCGGTCAGCGCCGCTTCGCCAAGCATGTCGTAGGAATAGCGAAAGCCCTGCGCTTCGAGCGGGCGCGCATGTTCGAGCGCCAGCGCGATGGTCTCACCGGTTACGAACTGCTCGCCCATCATGCGCATCGCCATGTCCACGCCCTTGCGGATCAGCGGCTCGCCGCCCTTGCGAATCAAACCGCCCAGCGTGCTGCTCAGGCCGCTTTCGCTGTGCGTGCCGACCAGACGGCCGGTCAGCAGCAGGCCCCAGGTGGCGGCGTTGACAAACAGCGACGGGCTGCGGCCGACGTGCGCCGTCCACTGGCCGTGGCTGATCTTGTCGCGGATCAGCGCGTTGCGCGTGCCGGCATCCGGGATGCGCAGCAGCGCCTCGGCCAGGCACATCAGCGCCACGCCTTCCTGCGACGACAGCGAGTATTCCTGCAGCAGCCCCTGCACCAGCCCGGCGCGGCCGGTGGCGGCTTTGCGCTCGCGCAGCTGCTGCGCCAGACGCCGCGCTACCTGCTGCGTGGCCTGGTGCAGTTCCGGGCTCAGGCGGGCCTGCTCCAGCAGGCCGGGCAGCAGTTCAGGCTCAGGCAGGCGGCAGGCGGCGGTGATGGCCTGGCGCAGTGGCTCGCGCACCAGAGGGCCGTCCACTACACGAGCGAAAGCGGTGTTGGTCGAAGGGGTCGAAAAAGAGAAGGTATCTGGAGCGTTCATGGGCGCCTCGAAGCGGTTGAAGGGAAGATGGCTAGCGACTGCAAGGATATTGCCCCGACCCTCGCCGAATAAAATATCATTTATTGCCTTTTTCGCAGAATAATCCACACCCTTGAAAGACGGCGCCATGGACGACCTCGACCGCATCGACCTGCGCATCCTCGATGTGCTGCAGGGCGACGGCCGCATCAGCAACCTAAAACTCGCCGAGGCGGTGGCGCTGTCGCCCACGGCAGTGCTGGCGCGGGTGCAGCGCCTGACGCGCGAAGGCTTCATTCTGGGCTACGAGGCGCGGCTCAACCCGTTGAAGCTGGGCGCCGGCATGCTGGTTTTTGTCGAACTGCTACTCGACCGCACCACGCCGAATGTGTTCGATCAGTTCAAGGCGGCGGTGCAGGCACGGCCCGAAATCCTCGAATGCCACATGGTGGCCGGCGGCTTCGACTACCTGCTCAAGACGCGCGCGGCCGACATGAACGCCTACCGCGCCTTTGCCGGCACGGTGCTGTGGCAACTGCCCGGCGTGCGCGAAACCCGCACCTATGCCGTGATGGAGGAAGTCAAGAACACCACCAGGCTGCACCTGGCGCAGGCCCGTTATTAGGGCTGGCCTGGCATTGTGTCAGTCAGCGCTGCACTTTCGGCAGAAAGATCGCAGTTTTGACGCCAAGTTGTCTCTTCCGCTTGGCACGGGCTCCTGAGAAACTTCTTCCATCAATACAGGAGCTTTTCCCATGCCAACCAACAACTACCCCACAACTGTTTATATCGGTGCCCAGGACATGATTCGCCTGGTTCAGCGAAAGGGCCTGTCCGCCTGCATCGCCGGCGTTGCCGAACGCATCGAACGCGATTTCCTGCGCTGGAACGATTTTGATAAGAGCGCCCGCCTGGCCTGCCATTCGCAGGATGGCGTGATTGAGCTAATGCCGATTGCCGACACGGTGGAATTCGCTTTCAAGTATGTCAACGGCCACCCCGGAAACCACCGCCACGGACTACCCACGGTGATGGCTTTTGGCGTGCTGGCCGATGTGGCAACCGGTGCGCCACGGCTGCTGTCCGAGCTGACGCTGACCACCGCGATCCGCACCGCCGCCACCTCGGCCCTGGTCGCGCGCAAGCTGGCCCGTTCTGACAGCCGCTCCATGGCGCTGATCGGCAACGGCGCGCAAAGCGAGTTCCAGGCGCTGGCGTTTCGGGACCTGGTCGGCATTCGCGAAGTGCGGTTATTTGACACCGACAGCGCAGCCAGCGCCAAACTGGCGGCCAACCTGGTCGGCCAAGGCCTCGAAGTGCGTATCTGCGCCAGCACGGCCGAGGCAGTGCTGGGCGCAGACATTGTGACCACGGTGACGGCTGACAAGACGAACGCGACCATCCTGACGCCCGAAATGATGGAGCCCGGCATGCACATCAATGCCGTGGGCGGCGACTGCCCGGGCAAGACCGAGTTGCACCGTGGCGTGCTGGAGATGGCTGCCGTGTTCGTTGAATTCGAGCCACAAAGCCGCATCGAAGGCGATGTCCAGCAGATGTCGGCGGATTTTGCAGTAACCGAGTTCTGGCAGGTACTGGCAGGCCACCGGCCCGGCCGCACTGATGCGGCGCAGATCACCGTGTTTGACTCGGTCGGTTTTGCTCTGGAAGACTATGCCGCACTGACCTTCATGCGCGACACGGCAGCAGAGCTGGGTATTGGCGACATCATCGAGCTGGTGCCACAGGCGGCCGATCCCAAGAACCTGTTTGGCCTGCTGTGCGCCAACCCGTCACAGCCCTTAGTCGCCCATGCGCGTCAGGAAGACCTGGTTGCATGAGGAAATTGAAGAGGCTGCCCTCGTGGCAGTTAAACGCTGACGCACTGAAAAAAGGCGGCCGCTCAATCTTTAGGCTTAACGTGGATACGCTAAGCCCATGATTCGCTTGAATGCCATTCGAACTGTGAAAGTTTCGGAGGGCATTTTTTTTCGGTCAAGATTTCTTCAGCGGGGATTTTCATGCAAGTGCGCCGGAGCGTTCGCCTTGCGAAGCGACCCATCGCGTCAGCCAGTTCGGACCGCCGCACGTGGCATGGCTATGCCGCCTATCAGCCTCACAACCTGGCCAAGGCGCTGTCGATTTACAAAACGGCGTACAACTACTGTCTGAAGGACTCCAAGGGCAAGATCCCAGCTATGAAGCCTGGGTTGGCCAAGGCCCCGATACCGCTGGAGGACGTTCTGTACTTCCAGGCGCCAATAGGGAAAACCGCATCTCCCGAAGGAAATGCGGCCTCGAATCAGACCCCAGCATAGCGCTAAGGCTGGGCGGCTTCCGTATCCACGTTAAGCTACCGCCTAGGCTCAATGTGGCCGCCTTTTTGTTGTGACAACAGGTTTTTCAGTCCTGCAAGGCTGTTACGTCAGCGGTAGGTTGCCAGCAGGATGCTGGTTTCCGTGTTGGCAATGCCCTTGATCAGACGGACCCGTTCGAGTACCTGCGACAGCTCGGTCAGGTTTTCAGCGTGCAATTCGGCCAGCAGGTCCCAGCGCCCGTTAGTGTCGTGCAGGGTGTAAACAGCGGGTTCGCCCAGCAGGCTGGCGATGACTGCGCGTGACTGGTTGCCGTCCACCAGCACCCACATCCAGGCGCTGATCCGCTCCGGTTCACTGTCAGGGCGCAGGCGCACGGTGTAGCCGACGATGACTTGCTCATCTTCAAGCTTGCGCAGCCGGTTGGTCACGGTGCCGCGCGAGACGCCGAGCTTGTAGGCCAGGGCCGCCACGCTCATGCGGGCGTCCTTGCGCAGCAGCGAGATTAGCTGGCGGTCAGTATCATCCATTGTCATCATGGCTCAAGAATCGCCGAAAAAGTAACGCTTCAGGCCGGCGAGGATCATCTCGACGGCTACCGCAGTAAGAACCAGCCCCATCAGCTTCTCGATGGCCGAAACCATCGAACTGCCGAGCCAGCGGTGTAGACGGTCAGCGGCGAGCAAAACCATACAAGAAACGGCCATCGCCAGCGACATCGCGCCTATCCACTGCCCCATGTGTTCGGGCTGGTTCGATACCAGCAGCAAAACCGTCGCCATGGCCGAAGGACCGGCCAGCAAAGGCACGGCCAGCGGGAAGATCAGCGGCTCCTGCGGCTCGGCCTCCGGGTCGTGCAGCTCGCTGCCATGGATAAATATCATACGGATCGCAATGATCAACAGAATCACGCCGCCAGCGACTTCAAGCGAGCGCTCCGACATATGCATGACGCTGAGAAAGCTTTTCCCTGTCAGCATAAAGCCCAGCAGTATCGTGAAGGCAATCGCACTCTCGCGCAGCGCGACACGCACCCGCCGTTCGGGCGGAACCCGGCTCAGCACCGAAATGAAAATAGGCAGCGCGCCGAAGGGGTCGAGAACCAGCAGCAGCAGAACAAAGGCAGATAAGAAACTATGGTTCATGCCGCCTCATCAAACAACGATAGCCACGGCTTAACTTTGCGACAGCGCCGCGGTGACGACGATTTCTAGCCGCCATCCCGGTTTTGTCAGGCGTGCCCCGACGGTGGCGCGCGGCGGCGTGTGGCCGGCGGCAACCCAGGCATCCCAGACGATATTCATGCCCTCGAAATCGGCCAGGTCAGCTAGAAATATCTGCGCCATGAGGATGCGGGTCTTGTCGCTGCCGGCGCGTGCCAGCAGCGCGTCAATCGCGGCCAGCACCTGGCGGGTTTGTCCCTGGATGTCCAGGCTGGCGTTGTCGGCCACCTGGCCGGCGAGGTAAACCGTGCCATTATGCAAAGCCATTTCGGACATGCGGGCGCCAACTTCAAAGCGTTGAATCATGGTTTTTTTCCTTTTGGGTGAGTTGAATTCAGGGGATGAAAAGCGCGCTCACAGAGTGCGGCGCAGGGCTTCGAAAAACAGTTCGACCTCGGCCGCGTTCCGCGCCAGTCCGTTGTAGTTGGCATCGGTCATGACCCGGCCGTGAAAGCGCCTGGCGTTTTGCGCCAGCGTGGTGTCCAGGCTGCAGTCCGGGGTGAGCGTCAGGGCGGTGGCACAAGGCATGTGGGTGTGCAGCGGCGCGCAGCGCCAGGGCCAGGTCGGCGTTCTCTATGTTCATCATGGTGAAATGTCGGTAACGCAGCGAGCGGCGGCTAGGTCCCAGCCACCCCAGCCGCAGCTTTTAAAGAAAACCGGGCCCTGGCGATCGGCCTTGGGACAGGCCACCCAGGTTTGCTTGTTCAGCACCACATCGGCCAGCGTGGGCAAGGCGCTCACGTCGATGCCGGCCTGCAGCAGGTCGCCGGCTTCGTGATCAGCGTCGCGGGTATCGACCACCAGCGTGCCTTCTGCGGCCAGGCGGCGGCAAATGGCGGCATCCCACTCCACCATGGCTGGCGTGAAGGCCCCTACGGCGGCCACAAACGCATCGCACCTAGGCATGGCGCGCAAGGCTACGTGCTGGGCCGGCGTGGTGCTGACCACCAGCGGGCAGTCGGCCAGCGCGGCGTCGGCGTCATCAACCCGGCGGGCGCGCAGGCCCAGCGTCTGGGCATGCCGCACCAGCGCATCGGCGCTGGCCGGGTTGCGTGAAGCGACCCACACCTCCAGCAGGCCCAGTCCCGCATGAAAGGCTTCAAGGTGAGCGCGTCCCTGCACGCCGGCCCCTACGATGAGCAAGGGGCCGTCGGTGCGCGGAGCCAGCTTTTGCGCCGCCAGTAGCGACACGGCGGCGGTACGGCGCGCCGTGACGGTCGGGCCGTCCAGAATCGCAATTCGGCTGCCGGTGGTCACGTCGAACACCACGATGTCGCCCTGGATGCTGGGCAGGCCGCGCCTGGCGTTGTCCGGCGTGAAGGTGATGAGCTTGGTGATGGCGACGTGGGCATCGGCCGCCGGCATGACGAACAGGCTGCCGCCGCCCGGTAGCGCCTGCACGATGCGCGCCGGGACAACCACCGCCGGGTCGCGCAGCATGGCCTCGATCTGCCGCGCCAACGCCGGGTAAGGCAAGGCGCGGGCGGTGTCTGCGGCGGTCAGGACGGTCGTGAGGATGCTGCTCATGGCGAATCGTTCAGGGGGTTGTAAAGCGGGCAGCGGCTCGCTGTTACTGAGGCGCCAGCAGGTCCAGCGCCGAGAACTGGGCAGCGCGCTCGATGACTGCACCAGCGCGCAACGCCAGGTCTTCGCGGAAGCGGCCGGTGACGATTTGCACACCGACAGGCAGGCCCTGGACCATGCCCGTCGGCACCGACAGACCTGGCAGGCCGAGCAGGGCCGTACTCAGCAGCGGGGTTTGCGCCAGCAAGATTTCCTCGAAACGCGATTGCGAACGCAGGTCGTCGTCGATCGGGAACTGGCGCTCCCAGGAATTGGGCATCAGCATTACTGGGTACTGCTCGGAGAAAACCGCCCAGTCGCGGGCGATGTTGAAGCGCTGCACCAGGCCGTCGAGGTACTGGTCGCGGCTCCACGGGGCCATCTCACCCATGAAGTGGGTGAGCGACTGTCGCAGGGCGTTGTCGCCCATTTTCATCATGGCGTCGAAACCGGCGCGGCGCATGTCGTCCATCACCAGGTGCCGGTACAGATCGCCCATCTCGTCGAAATGCGGCGGCGCAGTTTCCTCCACCTCGTAGCCGGCGTCGGCCAGCCACTGAGCGGCCTGCTCCAGCGCGGCCACCACGGTGGGGTCGGCGCGGCAGCCACTCCACTGCTTGAACAGCGCCACCTTCACCGGCTTGTCGTTGCCTGGGTAGTCAATCGGGGCGGGGACCCACTGGGGGTCCAGCGGTGCGCCCTGGGACATGACCTGCAGCGCCAGACGGGCATCGGCCACGCTGCGGGTCAGCGGCCCCTGCACCGCCATCTGCTGGTTGCTGATGATGCGGTTGGGCGCGCTGGCTTTGTAAGAAGGCACGCGCCCCACGGTAGTGCGCAGGCCGACCACGCCGCAGGCCCAGGCCGGGTAGCGGATGGAGCCGCCGTAGTCGTTGCCGTGGGCGATCGGGCCCATGCCCATGGCGACGGCGGCAGCGGCACCACCGCTGGAGCCACCAGGCGTGACGCCTGCGTCAAACGGGTTGAGGGTGCGGCCATGCAGGTCGTTGTCGGCAAACCAGCGCAGCGAAAATGCCGGCGCGTTGCTGCGCCCGACGATGATGGCGCCGGCGTCGCGCATCGACTTCACCAGTGGCGAGTTGGTGGTGGCGATGTTGTCCTTGAGGGCGGCGGCGCCATCGGTGGTGGCCTGTCCCGCCACATCCACATTGATCTTGATGGTGACGGGCACACCATGCAACGCACCCAGGGCGTCACCATGGGCGACGGCCCGATCGGCGGCATCGGCCATGGCCAGGGCCTCATCGGCCATCACCATGGGCAAGGCGTTGATACGCGGGTTGACATCGGCAATGCGGTCGAGCACGCTCTGCGTGACTTCGCGCGCGCTGGCCTGCCTGGTGCGGATGGCGTGGGCTAAATCGGTGGCGCTCCAGCGCCAGTAAGTTTGTGTCATGGGAGTCCTGTATGGAAGGGTTAAAAAAATCAAAATCGCGGTGCAGCGTGGATGAGTTCGCGGGTGTAGGCATGCTGCGGACTGCCCAGAACTTCGGCGGTCAGGCCGTATTCGACCAGTTCGCCCCCGCGCATCACGGCGATGTGGTCGCACATCTGGGCGGCGACGCGCAGATCATGGGTGATGAACACCATGCTGAGCTTGAACTCCTTGCGCACCTGCTCAAAGAGTTCCAACACCTGGGCCTGCACCGACACATCGAGCGCCGACACCGGCTCGTCGGCCACCAGCACCTGCGGCTGCATAGCCAGGGCGCGCGCAATGGCGATGCGCTGGCGCTGGCCGCCCGAGAACTCGTGCGGATAGCGGTCGGCCGCATCGACCTGCAGGCCCACCAGCTTGAGCAGCCTGCGCGTGCGCTCCCAGGCCTCGGTGCTGCCGATGCCTTGGGCTATCGGCCCGGCGGCGATGGTGTTGCCCACGGTGTGGCGAGGGTTGAGCGATGCATACGGATCCTGGAACACCATCTGCACCTGGCCGCGCTCGGCAATGCTGCGCTGGCGGACATCGGCCGGCAGGGACTGGCCCTTGAACAATAACTGGCCGCCATCCCTGGGAACCAGCCCGGTCAGGCAGCGGCCCACGGTCGATTTGCCCGAGCCTGACTCGCCCACCAGGCCCAGGGTTTCGCCCTCGCGCAGGGTGAAGCTCAGGTTGCTGGCGGCATGCACAATGCGCGGCTTCTTGAACCAGCCGCCGCTGCTGCGGTAGGTTTTTTGCAGATTCCTGACTTCCAGCACAGGTTCGCGCTGGGCCGCCTGGCTGCAGGGGCGGGCCAGGCCTTGCGGTATGGCGGCGATCAGCTTGCGGGTGTAGGCATGCTGCGGCGCGCGCAGCACCGCCTGGGCCGCGCCGCTTTCCACCACCTGGCCGGTCTGCATCACCACCACCTGGTCGGCAATCTGGGCCACCACGCCAAAGTCGTGGGTGATGAACAGCAGCGCCATGCCTTTGCGTTTTTGCAGGTCTTTCATCAGCATCAGGATCTGGGCCTGGGTGGTCACGTCGAGCGCTGTGGTCGGCTCGTCGGCAATCAGCAGCGTGGGTTCCATCACCATGGCGCAGGCAATCATCACGCGCTGGCGCTGGCCGCCCGACAGCCGAAAGGGGTAGCTGTTAACGATCTGCTCGGGATCGGGCAAGCCCACATCGCGCATCGCGGCGATGACACGCTGGCGCTTTTCAGCGCGCGGCATGCCGGGCCGGTGGCAATCCAGCACTTCTTCGAGCTGCTCGCCAATGCGCATGACCGGGTTCAGCGAGGTCATGGGCTCCTGGAAAATCATGGCGATGCGGTGGCCGCGCAGCTGGCGCAGGCGGTCTTCGCTGACCTGGAGCAGGTTTTCGCCTTCAAACATTATCTGGCCGGCAGTGGGCACCACTTGTGGCTTGGGCAGTAGGCCCATGACGGCGTTGGCAATCATGGATTTGCCGGAGCCCGACTCGCCCACCACACACAACGTCTGGCCGCTCTGAATGGTGAAGCTGACGTCTTGCACCGCCAGCAGGCGGTCGGCCCCGTCGGGCAGCTTGATGCACAGATCCTGGACCTGCAGCACGGTTTTCATGTTGTTGGCGTTCATCATTTTTTCCCCGTCAGGCGGGTATTGAGGCCATCGCTTAGGCCTTCGCCGACCAGGTTCAGTGCCAGCACCGTGATGGCAATGGCCATGCCGGGAAACACCGCGATCCACCAGGCCTGGCGCAAAGCAGTACGGGCCGAGCCGACCATGTAGCCCCAGCTCATCATGTTGGGGTCGCCCAGGCCGAGAAAGCTCAGTGCCGATTCGAGCAGGATGGCGCTGGCCACCATCAACGAGCCCATCACCACGATGGACGAGACGGCGTTGGGCAAAATCTGCGTGAAGATGATGCGGGTGTCGCTCTGGCCGGCAAGCAGCGCAGCCTGAACGAACTCGCGCTGACGCAGGCTCAGGAATTCGCTGCGCACCAGCCTTGCCACCGGCGCCCAGGTCACGGCGGCGATGGCCGCGACGATGGAGTAGATGCTGGGCTGGAAGATCGCGACCATGACCACCGCCAACGCAAAGCCGGGCACGGCGTGGAACAGGTCGGTAAAGCGCATGATGGTCGAGTCCACCCAGCCGCCGTGATAGCCCGCCAAGGCGCCCAGCGTCACGCCGATCAAGAGCGCCACCGTGGTGGAAATCAGCGCGATCAGCAAGGACACGCGTGCGCCATGCAGCAGTCCGGCCATCAGGTCGCGGCCCATGGTGTCCGAACCCAGGGGCAGGCCGTCCACGCTGAAGGGCGCGGCAAACGGCTGGCCGACCATGGCCCAGGGATCGTTGGTCACCAGCAGGGGGCCAACCAAGGCCATGAGAACGACGGCGAGCAGGACGGCCAGACCCGCCATGGCGCCACGGTTGCGGCTGAACCGGCGTAAAAAGGAGGTAAGAAAGGGGGAGCTCATGACAGTTCAATCCGGGGATCGACCAGGGTATAGACCACGTCGGTCAGCAGGTTGAACAGCACGGCGATCGATGCCGTGACGAGGAAGGTGCCCAGCAGCAGCGCGTAATCGCGTTGTGCCAGGGCTTCAAACAACAGGCGGCCAATGCCTGGCCAGGCGAAAACCGTTTCGATTAGCACCGCACCGCCCACCATGGCGCCAGCCTGCATGCCAGCTAGCGTGACCACTGGCAAGAGCGCGTTGCGCAGGATGTGCGAGCGCAGCACACGGCCTTCGCTCAAGCCCTTGGCGCGGGCGGTCTTGACAAAATCCTGATGCGCCACTTCCAGCATGGAAGCGCGGGTCATGCGGGCATAAATCGCCATGTAGAACAGGGCCAGCACCAGCGTAGGCAACACCAGGTGCTGGGCAATGTCGAGCCCGCGGGCCAAACCGCTATAGCCGGCGCCCACGGTCTCAAAGCCAAAGCCGGGCAGCCAGCCCAGCTGCACCGAAAACACCAGCACCGCCATCAGCGCCACCCAGTACAGCGGGGTGGCGTAGAACAGCATCGAAAACGTGGTGATCAATGTGTCCTGCCACTTGCCGACATGGCGACTGGCCCATGCCCCTAGCGTCACGCCGAACAGCAGTGACAGCACGAAGGCGCTGATGGTGAGCAGCAGCGTCGCCGGCAGGCGGTCCATGATCAGGTCAATCACCGGTGCCTGCTGGCGGTAGCTGTCGCCGAGGTCGCCCTGTGCCAAACGTCCCAGATAGCTCAGCAGTTGCTGTGGCAGTGGCCGGTCCAGGTCAAAGCGCTGGCGCAACTCCTGCAGGAACTGCTCGTCAGCCGAACCCGATTCGCCGGCCAGTACCGTGGCCGGGTCGCCGGGGGCGGCGTGGATCAACATGAAGTTCATCACGGCGATCAGCAGCAGGGTGGCAAAACCCTGAACCAGGCGGCGCAAGAAAAAGCTGAGCTTGTTCATAAGGCGAATTCCTCGGTTGTCTGGGTGCTAGCGGATCGAGGCGCGGGCGATGCTGTCGTTCAGGCCGATGCCGGAGTTGATCAGGTTGGTGATCTTGCTGCGGTACACGGTCGGAAAGTTCAGCTCCAGCAGCCAAACGGCGGCCACGTCGTCAATCAGCGTCTTTTGCACTTCGGCATAGGCTTCGGCACGCTTTTGCGGGTCGGCTTCACGCGAACCGCGGAAGAACAGCGCGTCGGCCTTGGCGCTTTGGTAGCCGCCCACATTGTTGAACGGCGAGCCTTTCTTGATCTCGCTGCTTACATAGTTGCGGCTGATGCCCAGCGCCGGATCGCCGTACTGGAACATGTAGGTAAAGGCCAAGTCGAAGTCCCAGTTTGACTGCTTGGAAACCGAGCCAGCCAGGTCGGTGGCGACTAGTTCGACCTTGAAGCCCGCTTCCAGCAGGTTCTGGCGAACCAGTTCGGCGCTGCGGTTCCAGGTTTCGCCAAAGGGCAGGCCCAGCAGGCGGATGGTCTGGCCCTTGTAGCCCAGCTCCTGGAGCAGCTTGGCAGCTTTGGCCTTGTCACGCTTGGGCTGCACCACGGCTTTGCTATAGAACGGAACCTGGCTGGGAAAGGGACCGGTCGCAGCGGGTGCGTAGCCTTGCCACACCACTTTGGACAGGGCGTCGCGGTCTACCGCCAGCTCAATGGCCTGGCGCATGCGCACATCCTGAAACAGCGGGTTGCGATGGTTGATCCACAGCCAGGCCATGGGGGCAAACTTTTCCCAGCCCTTGCTGCTCACCGCCACACCGGGCAGCTTGGCCAGGCGGGCCACATCAAAGTATTCCACCGTGCCGCCGGGCAACACGTCGATCTTGCCGCTTTCGAAGGCTGCTGCGCGCGAAGCCGCGTCGGGGATGACATGGAAGTACACGTTGTCGATCTTGGGAATGCCCGCCTCATGGTATTTCTCATTGCGTACCAGATGGATGTAGGAGCCGCGCACCCATTCCTTATACTTGTAAGGGCCGGTACCAATGATGGGCCCGGTGGAGGGCGGCTTGCCGCTCAGGTCGGTGTTTTCATAGAGATGGCGCGGCGCCATCGGGATGGTGCTGGAGTCAAACAGACCGATGAAGGGCGCAAACACCTCTTTCATCCGGATTTCCACCGTGTGGCTGTCCAGCGCTTTCACGCTTTCCACCGACTGCATCGCCACGCGCACGCGCGGGTTCAGGGAGCGGGTGAACTTGTCGATGCTGAAGACCGCATCCTGCGCATCAAACGGTTTGCCATCGTGCCAGGTCACGCCTTTTTTCAGGGTAAAGGTGTAGACCATCTGGTCCTTGCTGACCGTCCAGGCCGTGGCCAGACAGGGCATGGGTTGCAGCTTATCATCGTAGCGCAACAGGCCTTCGTTGATGTTGCCGCCGACCAGCTGAGACGGGCCAGTCTGGCCCCAACCCACCGTGATGGTAGTGGGTTCAGGGAATAGCGCCACATTAATGACGTTGGATGGCGCACTTTGCGCCATGGCGTGCAGCGGCAGGCTGGTGGCCATGAAGCCTGCAGTGGTGGCGGCGCTGGCGATCAGGGTGCGGCGGTTGATGTGCATGGTGATTTCCTGGTCAAGGTGAGTTGAGGTGGGGCGGGGCTTTAAATATCAGAAGCTGTGGTACACGCCCACGGCCAGCGTGCGGGCCGATCCGTTGACGGGCACCGCGCCGCCAAAGGCGATGCCGGCATTGGCCGACTGGCCGTTGAAGCCGTTGCCGCTGTCCATGGCCTTGGCCAGCCGGGTGTAGAGGATGGTCCGCTTGGACACGAAATAGTGTGCGCCCACATTGAACAGCTCGCTCGTGCCCTTGCCCTTGGCCACGCCAGCGATGTTCAGTCCGTTGTCCTTGACGTAGCCGTACTGCGCTACATAGGCCCAGGCGCCCTGCGGCACCAGCATGCCGACCACGGCCGCCTGGAGCTTGGGCTCGGCGCCGCTGGCCAGCTTGGTCTGGCTCTGGTAATAGTCGCCCGACAGCGTCAGCGGGCCAAAGTCGTAGCGCGCGGCCAGGTTGTACGCGGCTTGCTTGTTGGCGCCGGTGGGAGTGTTCTGCCCGCCCCGGTGCAGCGCGGCAGTGGTCAGCAGCGGGCCGGATTTGTAGCGCAGCATGGCGCCGAAGGTGTTGCGCGCCGTCACGGTGCCGGCGGCGTTGAGCGGCGTGCTTTCGCCCGGGCCAAAGGCCAGCTTGGCATCAAAGCCATTGAGCAGCGGCGAGGTATAGCTGATCAGGTTGCTCTGGCGCAGGTGGTACAGGCCGGCGACCGGGTCGTTGTTCAGTAACAGAGGGGAATTGGCCGAAAAATTCGATGCCCAGTCGGTGTCAGTCCAGACCATGGCATCGTTCATCGGCGCATTTTGCCGGCCCAGGCGCACTTCGCCCCAGACGGGCGAGGTCAGGCCGACATTGGCTGCGCGGCTGAACATTGCGCCCGAGACCGCGCCCGAGTCGATGGCAAAGCCGCTTTCCAGGTGAAACACCGCCTTCAGGCCGCCTCCTAGGTCTTCCGATCCGCGCATGCCCCATTTGGACGGAGCCAGGCCGCCGCTGGTCAGCCTAGTGTCCGCGCTCTTGCCGCTGACTTTGAGCGATTCGACATAGACATCGGCCGTACCGTAGAGGGTGATGCTGCTCTGGGCTTGCGCCAGGGTGCCAACGGTCAGGGCGGCTGCGGTCAAAAAGATTTTTTTCATGGAGTCGAGTTCTTTGCTGGAGAGGGTTTGCAGAGGATGGGACAGGGAATCAGGACTTGTTCAGGAAACGTTCGGCCAGCGCCACCCAGTAGGCGGCACCCACGGGCAGGTTGTCATCGTTGAAGTCATAGCCGGGGTTGTGGACCATGCACGAGCCTTCACCCGCGCCGTTGCCAATGTTCAGGTAACTGCCAGGGCAGTGGTCGAGCATGAAGGCGAAGTCTTCGCTGCCGGTCAGGGGCTGGCCTTGGAGCACTACCCGCTGGGCGCCAACCAGTGCCAGCCCCACCTGGCGCGCCAGTTCGGTTTCCGCCGTCGTGTTGACCAGCACCGGATAGTCGCGCTTGTAATGCACCTCGGCCTGCACGCCGAAGCTGCGCGCCTGCGCGTCGGCCAGTTCGCGGATGCGCTGCTCCAGCAGGTCGCGCACCTCGCGGTCCAGCGACCGTACGCTCAGCTCCAGCGTCACCTCGGAGGGAATGACGTTGTTGGCCTTTCCGCCGTTGAAAGCGCCGACGGTGATGACAGCGGTCTGGCGCGGGTCAACATTGCGCGAGACGATACTTTGCAGCCCCAGCACGATGCTGCAGGCCGCCACGATCGGGTCGCAGGCGCGGTGCGGCATGGCGCCATGGCCGCCGACGCCCTTGACGATGATGGTCACGTCGTCTGAAGAGGCCATGGCCGGTCCGTCAACGAACACCAAGTGGCCCTGCGGTATGCCGGGCATGTTGTGCATAGCGAACACCGCGTCGCAGGGAAAACGTTCGAACAGGCCATCCTCGATCATCATCTTGGCGCCGCCCGGATGCTCTTCGGCGGGCTGGAAGATGAGGTTGAGCGTGCCGTCGAAGTCGCCGTGCTCGGCCAAATGCTGCGCGGCCGCCAAGAGCATAGCGGTGTGGCCGTCATGGCCGCAGGCATGCATGACGCCGTCGTGCCGGCTGGCATAGGCCAGGCCAGTGGTTTCCTGAATTGGCAGGGCGTCCATGTCGGCGCGCAGGCCCAGGCGCTTGGGGCCTGTGCCGCGCTTGAGCTGGCCCACTACGCCTGTGCGAGCCAAGCCGCGCGAGACCTCATAGCCCCACTCGGCAAGTTTGGCGGCGATCAACTCGGATGTACGGAACTCTGCCAGACCCAGCTCGGGATGGGCGTGAATGTCGCGCCGGATGGCTACGAATTCGGTCATGCGGGCTTGAAGTAGGTCGGGAACAGCGTTCATGTCAGGGTTTCAGCGAGTGGCGGTTAAGGGGTCAAGCTCATGGCAGTCATGTCACGGCGTTGCGTAATGAAAAGTATTCTAGGCAAACCAAGTGAAAACCAAATGACGATATATAGTCATCATGACAACTTTTAGAAATAAAAAAATGCACCAAAATAAAGCTAAATTTCAGCTTTTTCTCCAATGAGTATGAAAAAATTGCACCAAACTGGGGTTAACCAAAAGTTATAGATTTATTAGGGTAAATACTAAAGGTAGTCATCTAAAATGTTCGCTGTATGAAAATTCATCAATTACAAGCTTTGGTTTCGGTCGTGCGCAGTGGCGGTATCAGGGCTGCCGCGCGGGAGCTGAACTTGTCGCAGGCTGCGGTCACGAAGTCGCTCAAGCAGCTGGAGGAAGAGTGCGGTGTGGCCTTGCTGCTGCGCCGTTCGCGCGGTGTGGACCTGACGCCGGCCGGCGAACGCTTGCTGGAGCGGGCACGCCTGATCACGCGCCAGATTGAGCTGGCCCGAGACGACCTCCTCCAGTCGCGTGGCGAGGACGTAGGCGTGGTGCGCGTGGGCATTACGCCGTTTCTCACGCTCACTTCGCTAGCAGACTCGTTCAACTGGTTCCGGCAGCGTTACCAGCGAGTGCAAATCCAGATGATTGAGGGCCTGATGTCGCGGGTGTTGCCATGTCTGCGCAATGGCTCACTGGACATTGCGGTGGTCGCTGCAGATGTGGGCGAACTGAGCAACCATGAATTTCAATACACCCATGTGTGCAATGCCCGGCAGTTCATCGTGGCCCGTGAAGGCCATCCCGTAATCAGCAATCCGACGGCGCGCGCACTGGTCGAGCATGAGTGGCTCTATACCGCCCCGATTGTTGACGGCGATGGCAACCGGCAGGCGGCGATGTTTGCGGCTGCAGGCGTGAAAATTCCCGAACGGTTGATGCAGTGCGAAACGCTCGCAGCATTGACGCTGTTGCGCAACACGGATGTGATCGGTATTTGCCCTGAAAGGCTACTCGGTCATCCGGAGTCGCGCGGTATCGTGGCCGTGCCAACCACCCAGCTGCACCCCTGTGAAATCGAAATCGCCCTGCTCGCGCCGTCCGATGTACCGTTGACGCCCGCTGCGGAATACTTTGCCCATTGTCTGAAGCAGTCCATCAGCGCTTGACGACGCCTCATGCCATTGCGAGTCAGCCCGGCGCGTTTTGGCGCTGCTGTGCCAGTTGCTCGCGCTCCTGTGTCATCTGCGCTTCGAGTTGCAGCCGTCCCTGCCTGGCCACGGCGATGACTTTTTCGCGGTTCTTGCGGTGGGGGTACATCTTTTCAAACAGGTCCAGGTTGTGCTGGCGAAACCGTTGGGCAGCTTGCAGTTCAGCGTCCGGCGGCTGGCTCAGCAGTTCCAGCACACTGCAGGCGCTGGTAACCGTCCGCCCAGTACCCGTATTGAGAATCAAGACTCTGTGTGGTTGACCGCCAATGCGACACCGTGTGGCGTCCACCAGGCTGGCGGTCAGGTCGTCCAGCATGGCGCAGAGCATGCCGCCCTGCACCCCGTCGGCCGGGTTGAGGAAGCTGTGCGCTGCGGCGTAGTCGGTGCGCAGCTGGCCAGCTTCGGCATCCACTTCTCGGATCACGCTGCCAAGCAATGTGAGCACGGGCGGCGGCGCCAACTCGCTACGGCGCATGCGGTTGAAGGTGCTTTGCGCCTCGATCATGAGGGCGCACGCATCGGCTTCATGGCCTGTGTCCAGCGGTACAGCTCGTCGAACATGACGCCAGCCGAACTCGCGTGGAAATCGTTCGGTGCAAAGGCTTTGTGCGCATCCAGATGCTGGCCCACGTTGGGGATGGCCACGGCCTCCAACATGGGCATGACCTTGAGCGTGGTCAGCAGCTGCTTGGTTACCTGCACCGCCCGAAGACCACCCGACATGCCGCCGTAGCTGACAAAAGCCGCCGGTTTGTATTGCCATTCGCGGACCAGGTAGTTCATGGCATTGAGCAGGGCAGAAGGCGGGCCGAAGTTGTATTCGGGTAGCACGAGCACAAAGGCATCCGCAGCATTGACGCTGGCACTCCAGGCCCTGGTGTGGGCGTGCTGGTATTTCTGCAGGCGCGGGTGCTCGGGTTCATCGAAAACCGGTAGATTGAAGGAGGCCAGGTCCACCACTTGCGGCTCGAACTTGTCGTTCCCGAGGGCGGCTTGCTGCGCCCACTGCGCGATGGCGGGGCCAACGCGGCCGGGGCGGGTGCTGCAAATCAGGATGTGAAGGATGGGTTTCATGGAGTAGGTGGGGTGAGGGAGTCAAGCAAGGCGTGAAGCATCACAGGCCGAGCCGCTTGAGGGTGACTGCCTTTTGCCCGCTGTCCTGGCGCAGCCGGTTTTCAAAGGCAGCGCCGGGCTGGTAGTCGATCACCTGATGGGCGCGCTGGGCCCAGTCCCGGTAGGCGGTCGACTGGAGGGCTTTCTCGCAGCCGGTTTCCAGCGCGGCGACCACCTCGGGCGGCGTTTTCGCCGGCACCAAGAGCCCGCCAAAGCTCAGCTGCACCACGGGCACGCCGGCCTCGGTCAGCGTCGGCACCTGGGGGAAAGCCGGATGGCGCCGATCCGAATACACCGCGAGCAGTCGCAGCGATCCGGCCTGGATCTGGCTCGTGATGGAGCTGGCCAGCAGGGCGCCAAAATTCAGGCGGCCGGTCAGCAGGTCCTGCAGCATGGGCGCATCGCCTTTGTAGGGAACGTGCGTGAGCTCGACTTTGCTCACGGCCTCGATGTCGGAGGTGCCCAGGTGTGGGATGGACCCCATGCCCGAGGTGCCGTAGCTGACCATGCCTGCATGGCGCCGCGCGTCCTTCACGATGTCCTGAATGCTCTGGTAGGGCGAGTCCTTGGGCACGGCCACGGCAAAGATGTTGTCGAACACCTGGCAGACATACTTGAACGAGTCCACCTGGTAAGCGAGTGATTTGAGCCGGTGCGGTTCGCTCGACAGGGGCACGGCTGGCGTGAAGGCGACGGTGTAGCCGTCCGGTCTGGACGAGGCCACGGCCTGCAGGCCGATCGTGCCGGCGGCGCCGTCCCGGTTGCTGACCGCCACGGGCTGCTTGAGCACCTCGGCCAGGGATTGGGCGAAGTTGCGCGCGTTCATGTCCAGGCCGCCGCCGGCAGAAAAGGGCACGACAAACTGGATCGAGCGTGTGGGGTAAGGCTCGGCCGCGCAGGCCACGGTGCCGGCCAGCAGGCCGAGCACCGTGAGGGCAGACAGGCGGGACGTGGTGACAGCATGGCGCATGGACGACTCCTGATGGAAAAGCAGGGCGAGGATGGCGCGCGGCAGTGGTGCCCGCGCGCCATGGAGGCTTACGCTTCGTCGCGGATACCGTTGCGCAGCACGCCGATGGCGTCGACCTCGATCTCCACCACGTCGCCGGGCTTCATGAAGATGGGGGGGGTGCGCTTGTTGCCGATGCCGCCGGGCGTGCCGGTCACGATCACGTCACCGGGCTCGAGGGGAATGAAGGCCGAGATGTAGGCGATCTGGCGCGGGATGCTGTGGATCATCATCTCGGTGGTGGCGCGCTGCATCTCCTGGCCATTGAGGCGCGTGACCAGCGTCATCTTCTGGTTGGGCGCAATTTCGTCAGCCGTCACCATCCAGGGGCCGAAGCCGCCGGTGCGCCAGAAGTTCTTGCCCGGCGTCCACTGCGAGGTGGCCACCTGCCAGTCGCGGATGCTGCCGTCGTTGTAGCAGCTGTAGCCGGCGATATGGCTCCAGGAATCGGCTTCACTGATGCGCCGGCCGCCCTTGCCGATGATGACGGCGATCTCGCCTTCGTAGTCCAGGCGGCTTGATTCTGGCGGGCGCACGATGTCCTGGCCATGCGCCGCCTGCGACTCGGTCATGCGCAAAAACAGCGCCGGGCTTTCTGTGATCTGCTTGCCGGTTTCGCGTACATGCTCGCCGTAGTTCAGGCCCACGCAGACGATCTTGTTCGGGTTGGGTATGACCGGCAGCAGTGTGAGCTGCGAGAACTTGAGCGTCGGCGGGTGGGTTTTGGCGGCATCGGCCGCCGCGCCGAGCAGGTCGCGCGCGATCAGGGTCTTGAGGTCCGGCGCCTGCGCGCCCAGGATGGGCGTGAGGTCGAGCACGTCGTCGCCGTTGACGATGCCGTAGGAGGGCGTGCCCTGGTTCAGGAAGCTGATGAGTTTCATGGGAAAAGTTCTTTCAAAATTAACAGAGGAGGGATGCTTGGGTGATGGATCAGGGAATGCGGGTCGTGATTTCCTGCGCCGTGCGGGTGAGCAGTTGGGTCAGCTTGGGCAGATCGATCACGGCCATGCGGGACACGGTGCTCACGAGCGAGATGGCGCCCAGGAGGGTGTCGTCCGCCTTGAGCAAAGGGACGGCCAAAGCGGCAAGATTCGGTTCGAGTTCACCATTCGAGAAGTAGTGGCCGGCCTTGCGGATGGCGCCGTAATACTTGCGAAATTCACTCCAGTCCGTGGGCAGGCCGGCCTGGGCGATCTCGTCCTGGTGCTCATCAAACACCCGGTGCAACTGGGCAGACGCGAAGCACGACAGGATGGCCTTGGGCGCAGCGCCGAAAAACAGCGGCCGTGGGCGACCCCGGCCGTAGCTCAGCGTGGCCTTCGCCGTGCCGAACTCGCGGTGGGTGTCGAGCACCTGCTGGCCATAGAGGCACGAAATCACGCAGTCCAATCCGGTTTGTTCGACCAGCTCCTGCATCAGCGAAACACCGTGCTGCAGGACCGGATCCCCCATGCGGATGTAGTGGTCCAGCACGATGATGCGTGGCCCCAGCGTGTAGTGCGCGTCGGCCGCGCGCTGCAGCAGGCCAGCGTCGGTCAGCATCTTCACGTAGCGGTAGCCGGTGGGCAGCGACATTTGCAGCGCCTCGGTGATGGCTTCGGCGGTCCAGCTCAATTGGTGGTCGGAAAACAGGTCCAGCACGCTCAGCATGCGGGCCAGGCTGGACTCGGATTTATCGGTCATGGGGATCAGGTCAGTGGGGTTGGAGGTCCGCCACGGGCAGGCAGGCCGTGACAGCATCCAGTTCCCCGGGCGTTCTGGCCAACCCCAAGATGTAGCGGTCTGGCCTGAGCATAATCGCCCCCGCATCGTGGCTGTCAAGCCACGCCAGCAGGACCGGCTCCTGCGTCGCCATGACCACCACATCGCTTTGTTGCCAGAGCTTGCGTGTCTCGTCGTCTACCCCGTCGAGCAACGCCGGGCGGCCGATCACGGCAAAGCGGTTGCCGATGTGCGCGTCCAGCAATTGGCCGTCGGCCAGCACCGGCTGCGGGAAAGGCTGACCCACGGGCGCAGTGTCGCCGTGCAGCACGCCAGGACCGAGGCGCGGCGACGGAAACTCGAAGATTTCCGGCTCGCCGGCCTTGAACTTCGCGTCGCGCTCGCGCGCCTTGTCGGGGTCGGTGGCCTGGATGATATCGCCCAGCTTGACAGCCAGCTCGATGAACGCATGCACATGGGGCGAGCGTTCCGATTCGTACGTATCAAGCAGCGCCTCGCCGGCGCGGCCGCGCAGCACCGCTTCGAGCTTCCAGGCCAGGTTGGAGACATCGCGCAGGGCTGCGCACATGCCCTGGCCCAGGAAGGGCGGCGTCTGGTGCGCGGAGTCGCCGGCCAGCATCAGCCGGCCCTTGCGCCAGCCCTCGGCAATCAATGAGTGGAAGGTATAGATGGTGGCGCGCTCGATGTCGGCGTGTTCGGGTTTCATCCAGCGGCTCACCAGTTGCCACAGCGTCTCGGGCTGAACCAGTTGGGCCGGGTCATCGCCCGGCATCAGCATGATTTCCCAGCGGCGGCGGCGACCGGTGACGTTGCACCAGGTCATGGGCCGGGCTGGATCGCAGAACTGCACGGTGTGGTCGGGCAGGGCGGGTGCGTTGTCCTTCAGGACCACGTCAAACACCAGCCAGGGCTGGCGCAGGCCCAGGTCTTTCATCGGGCTGCCCAGCACCTTGCGCACCAGGGAGCGCGCGCCGTCGCAGCCGACCACGTATCTAGCCTGGACCTCCGAGGCGCTGCCGCCCTGCAGATCGGTCACGGCCAGGCGGACATGGTCAGCGGCTTCGGTGATCTGCGTGACTTCATGGTGCAGCCGGACCTGCACATTGGGAAAACGGGCCGCGCCATCGCGCAGCACCTGCTCCAGCTCGGGCTGGTGGAAATAGTGGTTGCTCGCGCAGCCGTGCGGACCCTGGGCGGCCGTGCCGCCGCGGATCATCAGGGTTTCGCCTTCGGCGTTGACAAAGTGCATGCCCTTGAGGCCGGGGCGCGAGATGGCCTCGACCGCCTGGCGCAGGCCAGCCGACTGGAAGATGCGCATGACTTCGCCATCGAAGTGGATGGCGCGCGGCAGCGGGTAGATGCCGGCTTCCTTTTCCAGCACCAGCACGGACAGGCCGGCCTGTCCGAGCAGATTGGCCAGCGTGGCGCCGGCGGGACCGTAGCCGATGATTGCGATGTCGAACATGACTCAAGCCTCCTCGTTGCAGCTGCTGTAGCCCATGCGGCGGGCCATGTCGGCCTGCCACTGCGCACGCGACTGGAACCTGGGCCGGCTGCGCGCAATGGCTTCGGCGCGTGCCAGGATGACCTCGTCGGGCTGGTCCAGGTCGACGGGTTCGCGCAGCGGCTGCTCGCAGTACCAGGGCATGTCCATGAACACCTCCAGCCGGTTGCCTTCGGGGTCGCGGAAATAAATCGACACCGCGTTGCCGTGGGTCGCGCACATCAGGTCCGTGACATCGCTGTCGGCCGCGACGCGGTCGCGCACCAGCCGCAGCGTGGGCAGGTCGGGCACGCGCAGGGAAATCTGGTTGATGACGCTGAAGGTGAGGTCTGCCGGGCGGCCGGAGGCCAGCACGATCTGGTGGTGCTCAGCCGGGTCGCGGCTCAGAAACACCAGCTGGACCGCGCCCAGGTCGCCCCGGTCGGTCTCGGTGAAGCACAGCACGTCTTGGTAAAAGCGCGCCATGCGCTCGAGGTCACGCACGTAAAAGCCCATGTGGCTGAACACCAGTGAGCCGCGCTGGCGCAGGTTCGGGGGGGGTTGGGTCATGTCGTCTCCAGGGTCTAAAAATAAAAAACAGAAGATTTATTTGGCTTAAATTGAATTAAATTATGCATCAATTCTTATAATTTGACAAAACATTGATTTTAATCAAGAATCCGGCCACGCCAGCCCAGCGGGCCTGTCGAACCATTCAATCAACCTTTCAGGAGACTAGACATGACCCCCTTCATCACCCGACGCACCGGCCTTGCCGCCCTGACGCTGGCCCTGCTGGCCGCCAGCGGCGTGCAGGCGCAGGACTATCCCACCAAGCCCATCCGGCTGCTCGCGCCGTTTCCCGCAGGCTCGGGGCCCGATGCCAATGCAAGGGAAATAGCCGGCGAGCTGACGAAAATCCTGGGGCAAACCGTGATCGTGGAAAACAAGCCCGGTGCCTCGGGGATCATCGGCACCGATGCCGCTGCCAAGGCGGCGCCCGATGGCTACACCCTGGTCGTCGGTACGACCAGCACCATGTCGGTGCTGCGGCATCTGTACACCAAGCTGCCCTTCAATACCGAGAGGGACTTCGCGCCCGTCAGCCTGCTGGGCGTGCTCAATACCGGACTGATCGCCACGCCGTCGGCCCCTTTCAAGACCGCTGCCGAGCTGGTGACTTATGCCAAGGCGAATCCCGATACGGTCACTGCTGCCACCTTGGGGGCGGGCAGCTACTTTCATCTGGCCGGCGAATGGTTCGCGTCGAATGCGGGCGTCAAGCTCAGGTTCGTGCCTTACAGCACCACCAGTCCTTACACCGATTTGATGGCCGGCCAGGTCCAGGTGATGTTTGATGCCTTGCCGGCGGCCGTGGGCGGCATCCGCGGCGGCAAGCTCAAGCTGCTGGCGCTGACCGGGAAAACGCGTCACCCTGCATTTCCGGATGTGCCGACCTTTGCCGAGGCCGGCATTGCAGACTACGCCCCCCTGGCCTGGCAAGGCATTCTGGCGCCGGCGGGTACTCCCAAGGCGATTGTCGAAAAACTCAGTGCGGCCATGCAAAAAGCCGCCCAAAATCCGCAGCTTGCCGAAAAATGGCGCCAGTACGGCGGCGAACTCAAGGCCACCACACCGGCTGAATTTGCTGCCTTCATCAAGACCGATTCCGCCCAATGGGGGCAAGTGGTGCGCAAAGCCGGCGTCAAGCTGGACTGAGGAACACGTCACCATGAGTCCACTCATTACCCTTGAAGCCGTGCTGCACTGGGAGCAGCGTCGCCGTGACGCCATGCTGGCGGGCGACAGCGTGGCACTCGAAGCCCTGCTGTCCGACGCCATCGTGTATGTGCATTCCACGGGAGCGCGCGACACCCGGGACAGCTATTTGCGCAAGATCTGCGACGGCGCGCTGCGTTATCTGCGCCTGGAATGGAGTGACCTGCAGGTGCAGGTATTGCCAAGCGCTGCACTGGTCACCGGCCGCATGCAAGCCACCGTGCTCAAGGACGGGCAGGAAAAGCACGTCAGCAGCGTGTTCCTCACGGTCTGGGTTCCGGAGCCATTCGATGCGGGTAGCGCCTGGCGGCTGCGCGCGCACCAGGGAACGCCACTGCCATGAACGACGAACCCCTCATCCTGACCGTGGCGCCCAATGGCGCCTACAAGTCCACCACGGACCATGCCGCGCTGCCGATCACGCCAGCGGCGCTGGCGGCAACGGCCCGAGCCTGCCTCGATGCCGGCGCGGCCATGCTGCATCTGCATGTGCGCCTGCCCGATGGCCGGCACAGCCTGCGCGCTGACGATTACCGCGCGGCGCAGGCTGCCATCCGGGCGGCGGTGGGGCCCTCGCTGGTGATTCAGGTCACCACCGAGGCTGCCGGCGTCTATGAACCGGCCGAACAGGTCGCGGTGGTATATGACCTCCAGCCAGAAGCGGTTTCAGTCAGCCTGCGCGAGCTGCTCAGACCGGGTCTTTCCGAGGCCGAGCTGTCGCGCTTCTTCGGCTGGCTGGTTCAAACGCAGACCATGACGCAGGTCATTTTGTATGACGCCGCCGAGGTTGCGCAATGGAACCAGCTGCGCGCGCGCGGCGTGATTCCCGAGGGACGGTGGTTTTTGCTATTCGTGCTGGGACGTTACGCAGCAGGGCAGACTTCCTCGCCGACCGACTTGCTACCCTTTTTGCAGACCTGGGATGGCTGCCATCCATGGGCCATGTGCGCCTTTGGCGCGCAAGAGCATCGCTGCGCCATGGCCGCTTTGGCTCTAGGCGGGCATGTCCGGGTGGGCTTTGAAAACAACCTTTGGCGACGTGACGGCTCCCTGGCGCCGGACAATTCCAGCCTGGTGAGGCAGGTGGCTGAAAGCGCGGCTCTGGCCGGGCGGCCACTGGCCAGCGCCGCGCAGGTGCGCGAGCGGTTTCAGTTCGGCTAAAGCTTGTTCGCCTCGTCAGGCGGAATTGCCCTGCCGCTGCGATGCCAGTTTCACCCTACGCCAGCCATGGGTTGCGTCTGCAGCCCATGTGTAACGGTTCAGTCGAGGCGGATATTGCTTGCGCGAATCACCTTGGCCCATTTTTCGCGCTCGGTTTTGGCGTAAGCAGCCATCTGTGCCGGCGTGCTGGCAATCGCTTCCAGGCCGAGCGTCTGAAACCTGGCCTTGACCTCCGTGGTTTCCAGCGCCGCCAGCAAGGCCCGGCTCAATGTGGCGACCGCCTCTGGCGGCGTGGCCGCAGGCACCACCAGGCCTTGCCAGGCATAGGCTTCAAAACCTTTCAAGCCCTGCTCTGCCAGCGTGGGCAACGTATTGAAGGTAGCAACGCGCTTCGGGCTGGCCACGCCGATCGGAATCAGCCGGCCGGACTGGATGTGCTGGTAGCCGCTGGCGGTGTCGACGAACATCATCGGCACCTGCCCGCCAATCACGTCCTGCACCGCCGGGGCGGCGCCCCGGTAGCCCACATGCACCATCTTGAGCCCGCTGAGCTCGCGGAACAATTCGGTCGCCAGGTGGTGCGGGCTGCCCGCGCCAGGCGTGGCGTAGTTCACGCCATTGGGCTGTTTCTTCGCCCAGGCCAGGAATTCGGTCAGGTTCTTCGCGGGCACACTGGGATTGACCACCAGGATCATCGGAAAACGCGCCATCAGGCCGACCGGCGCGAAGTCTTTTTCGACGTTGTAGCTGAGCTTGGAGTACAGCGCCGGGTTGGCCGCCATCGTTGCCGTGTCGCCCGTCAGCATGACATAACCATCGGGCTTCGCCTTGGCGGCGTAGTCGGCGCCAATGTTGGTGGCGGCGCCAGGCTTGTTGTTGATGATGATGGGCTGGCCCAGCGTCTTGCTCATGGGCAACGACAGGATGCGAGCCACCACGTCCGAGCCGCCGCCGGCCGGGTAGGGCACGACCCATTCGATGGGCTTGTCGGGATAGGCCGCAGCCGCCACGAGTGGCAAGGCCAGTGTGGCAGCACTCATCCAGCGGCGCAGGGCGTGGGTATTTTTCATGGTGACTCCTGTGAACTTTGACAAAAGGGCTTGCACCGGTCACCCAAAAGGTGTAGCACCGGTTTGAAAAGGCTGATGAATAATAATCAGACTTGGTTGCGCGCGCAACTAGAGTATGTACTCACTGCCTGGTGCTCATCTTCACCACCCATCGCCAATGGTTCTGGCGGGCGCGCGCCGGCCTGCTGCGGGACAAAAGAGTGACGCTGCCCTCAGCGCACAGAAGCGGTTACCGCACCCGACTCACTCTTCGAGCGAGCCGACAGCTTCTACGGCTTCCCGCGCATGGTCAACCAGGCGGTCGAGCAGGCGGTCGAGCTGCCCTTGCTCTGCTGGACTGAGGCAAGAGACGATCTCGTGATTGCGCCGTTCGATCACGGTCATCAAGCGCTGCCAGACAGGCTTGCCGCGGGCAGCCAGGGTCAGCACGACCCCACGCCCGTCCGTGGCGTTGGCTTGCTTGCGCACCAGGCCCTGCTCGACCAGCGACTGCGCTGCGCGACTGGCCTGGCCCTTGTCCAGGTTGGCCCGGTAGGCCAGGTCCTTGACCGACAGCGGGCTGAACGCACCGATGGCCGCCAGGCAGCGCCCCTCGCTGAACGGGATGCCGGCATCAAGCACATACGCGGCCTGGGTGACCCGGTCGGTGAGCTTGGACAGCGTGTGCAGGCGGTGGGTCATCGTGCGTTCGAGAGAAAACGGATCAGTCATGGCAAGGGCTTGCAGAAGTAAACGTTGGACGCATTGGTAACCAAACCGTGTACGCGAGGGACAAAAAGGGCAACAATTTTTACGACCTTTTTGACGGGTCCGAGGAGTCTGAAGCCTTTATGCCTCAAAACTGGTTGCGCGTGCAACTAGGGAAACCACCAATCCCAATTTATTCAAGGCCGTCAATAATAGTTGTGTGCGCAACGATTGCCTTTGATTTCGATCAATGAATCGCTTCCTTGACAGGGCGCGCAGCGGTGATGTTTCGCCGTGTTTCCCCCTTCATGTCAGCAGCCGCCACTTGCGGCAGGAGCGTCAAATTGAATTCATACGATTCCAAATCGCACAGCCTTGGCGATCTACCGCCCACGCCGATGGGAACCGAGCGCCTGGTCGTGGACAAGGTCACCCGGCACCTCATGTGGTTCCTCTTTTTGTTGTTCGTCGTGTCCTTCCTGGACCGCATCAACATCGGCTTTGCGGGCCTGACGATGATGAAGGACCTGGGCCTGACGAGCACCCAGTTTGGCCTGGCGACCACCTTGTTCTACATCGCCTACATCTCCTGCGGCATTCCGAGCAACCTCGTGCTGGCGCGCATCGGTGCCAGAAAGTGGATCGGCTCGATCATGATCGCCTGGGGCCTGGCCTCGACCGCCACAATGTTTGCGACCAGTCCGCAGAGCCTGTATTTCTTTCGCATCCTGGTGGGCATCACCGAAGCGGGCTTCTTGCCGGGCATGCTGCTGTACCTGACGTACTGGTTCCCCTCGGCCTACCGGGCGCGGGCCAACGCCTTGTTCATGATCGCCATGCCGGTCACCGCCGCCGTCGGCTCGGCGATCTCGGGTGCCATCCTGGGGATGGACGGGATACTTGGCCTGAAGGGCTGGCAGTGGCTGTTCCTGCTCGAAGGCCTTCCAGCGGCCATCCTGGGCGTGGTGGTGTACTTCTACCTCAACGACTCGCCCCAACAGGCCCGCTGGCTCACGAACCTGGAAAAGACCACACTGGCCCGCATGCTGGCCGCTGAACACCAGGCCGATCCCGTCGCCAAACCCACTGGTCCTAGGGCGAGCCTGCTGTCCGAGCTGACCTCCGCGACCGTGCTCAAATTCTCGGTGGCCTACTTCTGCCTGGTCAACAGCCTGGCGATGGTCGCGGTCTGGACGCCGCTGATCGTCAAGAGCTTCAGCGGCGGTGCGAGCAACACCACCATCGGGCTGCTGGCAGCGATTCCTTCCATCTGCACCGTCATCGGCATGATCTGGTGGGGCCGGCGCTCCGACCGCGCGCAGGAGCGCCGCTGGCACACCGTGCTGCCCATGCTGCTGGCAGCCAGCGGCTGGCTGATCACGGCCTATTCGCCCCAGCCCGCCCTGCAACTGCTGGGCATCTGCCTGGCCTCGACCGGCGCCTACACCGCCATGTCGATCTTCTGGACCACCCCTGACCATGCGCTGAGCTTCACGGCGCGGGCGCTGGGCATTGCCGTGATCAATGCCGTCGGCAACATCGGCTCGGCCCTGAACCCGCTGGTGGTGGGCTGGCTCAAGGATGCGACGCAAAGCTTTGCCACGGGCCTGATCTACGCCTCGGTGCTGCTGGTGGTGGGCTGCGCGGTCATGCTGATCGTGCCGATTCCGCGCACGCCCAAGCTCGCTGCGTCAACGTAGTGAACCTGCTGAATCTGGTAAACCTGATAGACAACCCCAAAGGAAAATTTCATGTCGCATGAATTCGTACCCTACCCGTTCACGGCCCAGCGCTACCCGGCGGCGCTGCCACTGTTGAAGGACGGTTTAGAGGGCCGCCGGCATCCGGTGGTCGTGGTGGGCGGTGGGCCGGTCGGTTACACCACCGCGCTGGGCCTGGCCAGCCATGGCGTGCCGGTCGTGCTGATCGAGGCTGATGACTCGGTGTGTGCCGGCAGCCGGGCAATCTGCATCTCGCGCCGCAGCCTGGAGATCGCCGAGCGCCTGGGCGCGGTCGAGGGTTTCCTGGACATCGGCCTGCCATGGACCGGCGGACGCAGCTTTTACCAGGGCACCGAAGTGCTGCACTTCAAGATGCCTCAGGACGAGAACCAGAAGCTGCCGCCCATGCTCAACCTGGCGCAGTACCACATTGAACAGATCCTGCTGGAGCGGGTGCAGCAGTTGCCCGAGTTGATTGAGATCCGCTGGCAAACCCAGGTCACCGCGATCGATGCCCGCGAAGACGGCGCCCGCCTGACGCTGTCCACCCCCGAGGGCAGCTACCAGCTCGACACCGACTGGGTGGTCGCCGCCGATGGTGGGCGCAGCTTCCTGCGCGAGTCGCTTGGTTTGCCGCTCAAGGGCACAAGTTATGAAGGCCGCTATGTGATCGTCGATATCCTGCTCGACAGCGACCGGCCCACCGAGCGCCTGGCCTATTTCAACCCGCCGTGCAACCCGGACTCGACCGTGCTGGTGCACAAGCAGCCCGACAATGTCTGGCGCATCGACTACCAGTTGCGCGACGGCGAGGATCCGGTCGAAGCCATCAAGCCCGAAAACGTGATGCCCCGCGTCGAGAGCCTGCTGGAAATGATGGGCGAGCAGGGCGCCTGGTCGCCGATCTGGATCACGATCTACAAGGCCAATGCGCTGACGCTCGAGCGCTACAGACAAGGCCGGGTGCTGTTTGCCGGTGACGCGGCCCACCTGGTGCCGATCTTTGGCGTGCGCGGTGCCAACTCCGGCATCGATGACGCCGACAACCTGGCCTGGAAGCTCGCCTTCGTCATCAAAGGCCTGGCTTCAGAACGCCTGCTCGAGAGCTACTCGGACGAGCGCGTGGCGGCCGCGCACGAAAACTTGAGCTACGGCACCAAGAGCACCGAATTCATGGCGCCGCCTTCTTTTGCCTTTGACCTGATGCGCCAGGCCGTGCTCAGCCTGGCGGTCAAGCACGCCGGTGTGCGCCCCTTGATCAATCCGCGCCAGTCCTCGGCCATCAGCTACAGCAAGTCGCCCCTCAATGCGGCGCTGGAGCGTTCAGCCGAATTCACGGCCGGGCCAGCCCCCGGATCGGTGCTGCCGGAGTGCCCCTTGACCCTTGCTGGCGACGGTGCGCCGCGCGAAGGGCACATCACCGATTTGGTGGCGGCCCGCTTTACGGCCTTGTACTTCAGCGAGGACGGCCCAGTACCCGCTGAGCTGCAGGCGCTGGAGCAAACGATGCAAGCCCGTGGGCTGCCCTTCAAGGTGCTCGCCATCACGCGTCGCCTGGGCGCTGAGGGGTCGGCGCTGCACGGCTGGGACCCTACGGGCCGGCTGTTTGCGATGTACGGCGCGGCCCCTGGCACGCTGTATCTTGTGCGGCCCGATGGCCATGTGCTGGCGCGCTGGCGTCATGCCGTTGCCGCCGAGGTCGCAGCGGCGATCCATCACGCACTTGCGTAAAGCCGTGTTAATCCGTGCAAACCGTGAACCTCTATCAGGAGAAACCATGACCGACAGTGAACTCGATGCCGTCTATACCCGGCTTTGCAAAACAATGACGCAGCTGGGCGAAAACAACGCCCAATTGTTCCTGGCGCGCTTTGCCATGCTGGCGATTGACCGCCTTGCCGATGCCGAGGTTGCGCAGCAACTGATTGACGCCGCCGCCGAGGACATGACCTCTGCAGCCAGCCACTGACCCCCTGGAGGATTGAGCCATGAGCACCGACACCTTGCATTACCAGAGCGGCTTTGCCAACGAGTTCGCCACCGAGGCACTGCCCGGCGCGCTGCCCGAAGGGCGCAACTCGCCCCAGCAGGCGCCCTACGGGCTGTATGCCGAGCAGCTCTCGGGCACGGCGTTCACCGCGCCGCGCCATGCCAACCGGCGCTCCTGGCTGTACCGCATTCGCCCGGCAGCGATGCACCTGCCGTTCGAGCGCATCGGGGAGGGCCGCTGGCTCAGCCGCTTTGACGAGGTGCCGACGCCGCCCAACCAGCTGCGCTGGGACCCGCTGCCCATGCCGGGCGCTGCCGAGCCCACCGACTTCGTCGACGGCATGGTCACGATGGCCGGCAACGCCAGCTGCGGCATTCACCTGTATGCGGCCAACCGCTCGATGGACACGCGCTTTTTCTACAACGCCGACGGTGAAATGCTGCTCGTGCCCCAGGAGGGCCGCCTGCGCCTGGCGACCGAGCTGGGCGTGCTCGACGTCGAGCCGCAGGAAATCGCCGTGATTCCGCGCGGCGTGCGCTTTCAGGTGATATTGCCCGATGGCCAGGCACGCGGCTATGTCTGCGAGAACTACGGCGCGCTGCTCAAACTGCCCGACCTGGGCGTGATTGGCTCCAACGGCCTGGCGAACCCGCGCGACTTTCGCACCCCGGTCGCTGCCTACGAAGACAGGGAAGGCGAGTTCGAACTGCTTGCCAAGTTCAACGGCCACCTGTGGAAGGCCGGCATTGGCCACTCGCCGCTGGATGTGGTCGCCTGGCACGGCAACTACGCGCCCTACAAGTACGACCTGCGCCGTTTCAATGCCATCGGCTCGATCAGCTACGACCACCCGGACCCGTCGATCTTCCTGGTGCTGCAGTCGCCCACCGACACCCCGGGCGTGGACGCCATCGACTTCGTGATCTTCCCGCCGCGCGTGCTGACGATGCAGAACACCTTTCGCCCGCCCTGGTTTCACCGCAACTTCGCCAGCGAATTCATGGGCCTGATCCACGGCGCCTACGATGCCAAGGCCGAAGGCTTTGTGCCCGGCGGCGCTTCGCTGCACAACTGCATGAGCGGCCATGGGCCAGACGCGGAAACCTTTGCCAAGGCCAGCAGCGCCGACACCTCCAAGCCCGACTACGTCACCGGCACCATGGCTTTCATGTTCGAGACGCCGGCGGTGATCCAGCCTACTCGCTATGCGCTGGAAAGCGCCCAGCTGCAGCCCGAATACTACCGCTGCTGGCAGGGACTGCAAAAGCACTTTGACCCCACCCGTCCTTGAACTCCTTAGAACGCATCCACCAGGAAACCCCATGACCCACTTGAACGAAACCCATGACCCGGCGCTGCGCAGCTGGGTCGAATCGGCCAACCAGGCCACCAACGACTTCCCGCTCCAGAACCTGCCCTTTGCCGTCTTTCGCCGCCAGGGCAGCGGCGAGGCATTTCGCGGCGGCGTGGCCATCGGCGAGCAGATCCTCGACCTGGCGCTAGCTGCTGCCAGCGGCGCCTTCACGGGCGAGGCGGCCGGCGCGCTGCAAGCGGCCAGCGGTGAAACCCTCAACACCTTGATGGCGCTGGGCCAGCCGTCCTGGTCGGCATTGCGCCTGGCGCTGTCGCGTGCGCTGCGCGAAGGCGCGGCCGAGCAAGCCCGGCTGGCCGCCTGCCTGGTGCCGCAGTCAGATGCCGAGTTCGCGGTGCCCGCGCGCATCGGCGACTACACCGACTTTTATACCTCGGTCCATCACGCCACCAACATCGGCCGGCAGTTCCGCCCCGACAACCCGCTGCTGCCCAATTTCAAGTGGATTCCGATCGGCTACCACGGCCGCGCGTCGAGCATCAAGGTGTCGGGTCAGACCTTTCCCCGGCCGGTCGGGCAGACCCTGCCGCCGGGCGCGACCGAGCCAACGTTTGGCCCCTGCAAGCGGCTGGACTATGAGCTCGAGCTGGGCGTGTTCATGGGCAGCGGCAATGCGCTGGGTGAGCGCATCGCCATCACCGACGCCGAGGCCAGCGTGTTCGGGCTGTGCCTGCTCAACGACTGGTCGGCCCGGGACATCCAGGCTTGGGAGTACCAGCCGCTGGGACCGTTCCTGTCCAAGAACTTCGCCACCACCATCTCGCCGTGGATCGTGACGCTCGAGGCCCTGGCGCCCTACCGGGTGCCGTTCACGAGGCCCGAAGGTGATCCGCAGCCGCTGCCTTACCTGGATGCGCCTGCCAATTGGGCGCAAGGCGCCATGGACGTGCAGCTTGAGGTGCTGCTGCAGACCCAGGCGATGCGCGATGCGGGCGAGGACGCTGCGCGCTTGAGCCGCACCAGCTACCGGCACGCGTACTGGACAGTGGCCCAGATGGTGGCACACCACACGGTCAACGGCTGCAACCTGCAACCGGGCGACCTGCTGGGCACGGGCACGCTGTCGGGCCCGACGCTGGATGAGGCCGGCGCGCTGATCGAGCTGACCGTGGGCGGCAAGCAGCTGCTCACGCTGCCCAATGGCCAGACACGCGGCTACCTCGAAGACGGCGACGCGGTGGTGCTGCGCGGCTGGTGCGAAAAGGCGGGCGCCGCGCGCATCGGCTTTGGCGAGTGTGTAGGCACTGTGCTGCCCGCCCGGCAGGTTTAGTGCAAAGGACCGATTGCCATGCTGGTGCTTTATACCTACTTTCGCAGCTCGGCTTCGTACCGCGTGCGCATTGCCTTGGCGCTGAAAAGCCTGGCTTACGAGGCGGTGCCCGTGCATCTGGTGCGTGGTGGCGGCGAGCAGCATTCGGCCGCGTTTGCCACGCTCAACCCGGCCGAGCTGGTGCCGGTGCTGGTCGATGGCGAGGTCACGCTCACGCAGTCGCTGCCCATCATCGAATACCTCGAGGAAAGGCATCCCGCGCCGGCCTTGCTGCCTGAGGATGCGCCCGGGCGGGCGCGGGTGCGCGCCATTGCCCAGACGATTGCCTGCGAGATTCACCCGCTGAACAACCTGCGCGTGCTGCAGCGCCTGGAGACGACGCTGGGCGCAGATCAGAAGGCCAAAAGCGAGTGGTACGCCCACTGGGTGGCGCTGGGCTTTGCGGCGCTCGAGTCCATGCTCAGCCAAAGCGCGGCCACCGGCCGGTACTGCCATGGCGAGACGCCGACGCTGGCCGATTGCTGCCTGGTGCCGCAGATCTACAACGCCGAGCGGTTCGGTGTTTCATTGGATGCCTACCCGACCCTTTGCCGTATTGGCCAGGCTTGCCTGGAGCTGCCCGCCTTTCAGCAAGCTTCGCCCGACGCCCAGATTGATGCGGCTTAACGAGTAACGAGCATCTATCAAAAAGTGCGCGTCAGTGATTGGCGGCTTCACCGCCATGTTCCCATAAGTTGACTATTCCATAGCCATATGGCATGCCGAGTTATCTTAGGGTACAGGGTTACTGTTGAGCTTGCTGGCGGGATTTTTCTATGGTTTATTGGCCTGAAACCGGACCTGGCGGTGCGGTTGAGTTAACGAAGCCTGCGGCCTGCAGGATCAAGTCGACTGGCCGCGAGGCTACTTGAGAATAATTCTGGTCCTGTTCACTCTCGCTGTCAACTGCTCGCATTGCAGGGATGAACGTCAACGGGGCTGGCCTCTCATTCACCCAGAAATCTGGACGACTCAAACGGTTTGGCGCTGGGCCAGCCTGCGTCCAGCATCTCGATGCGTCAGGCTAACCCCGATGAATCGAGACACACCGGCTCTGGTGCTGACGGATCAAATGGAATGACCCAAGGCCCTCGGGTCATACAGCCACTTGCGCAGTTTGATGGCCTTGAGCCTAGCCGCATCGCTGTGACGCGGGTTGACCAGGACGCAGAACTCTTCGGGGACCACGACTGAAGGCACCAGGGCCAACGCGCTCGCCATGCTCGAACACCAGGCTGTTCCCCAGTCGATGCTCACCTTGCCAGCCGGTACCGCGTCCCAGCCAACATGCGCTGCCGCTGACAATTTTGTGGCGTGGCTCCAAACGTCCTCAGGAACGTCTATTTTTACCAGGTACCGGTTGAGCGGGAGCCGTTTAGTGCCATCGAGATGCACCAGCGTTTCCAGGCACGCCATGGCAATGGATGGCGCGGTGTACAGCATCGGTGTGCCCGCCGCGTTCCAGCGGCCACCGGTGATTTCTGCGCCCTTGCCGCTCAGGTCATCGGCAACGTAAAACGGACTGTCCGTGGCGATGCGCCAAAGTGCCGTGCCGCTCAAGCGTAGGCACCCGACTGCATCTGGGCCAGAAGCTTGGCAATAGCCTCCCGGCCATCGGCGGTATCCAAAAGGTCTTCCGGCCTGCGGCCGCCCAACGCGGCTGCAGGCTCGCTGATCCATTCGGAAAACCACCTGCCTGCGCGAAAGCCTTGCGGGTTGCCGGATTGTTTGACGATGGTTTCTACCTGGCCAATGAGCTTGGCGATGCCCACAAGACGTTCGCTTTCGTCGACGGACAAGTCAGATTTATTGGCAATTTTGCGTGCAACCGTGGCGCGCGGCAGGCCCATCATCCGCACGAACCGCTCTTTTGTGATGTCCATTTCTGCTGAAATGACGCCGACCATGAGGGAGGGAACACCACTTTTTACCAAGCCGGCACGCTCAATGAGCGGCATTTCATACAGGTCCACGTACCCCTGCTGGCTGTCCTGAGCGAGGCTTGACCAGATGGAGTAAAGCAGGGGAGCTGAATCAATAGGCGCTATCTTCCCTTCACGCCGTGCGCTTGCTTTTACTGTGTGCGTACTGATTGCCATTTTGGTTCTCTCAAGTGAGACTTTATTATATCTCATATGAGTTGAATGATAAATTGTGGAACACCACCTGTGTCGGTTCACTTTCAATGTGTCACTTTTGAATTTTCAATTGAATTGGCACCAAATAGATTACCCAGATACGTCAGTTTCCTTGGAGGTGCCTGATGAGCAAGCGCTACCAAGGCAAACTTGCCCAGTGGCACTCGTTCCCGCCAAAATTACGTTCATCAGTGGCCATGCGACACAACCAGACTGGCCTGCTGGGAACCGCGCAGCTTCATGCCTCGTAGCCGAAAATGGTGACGCAAATGATGCGTCTTTTGCAGTAAATTGCAACGGAGTTTTAAGAAGTCTTGCACCTCTTCCTCGTGAGCTGATCAGTCCAGAATCCAGCCGCACCCTTGTTTTGTGAAAACTACAAACGCGTCCTGCAAAACGCCACTTTGAAAAAGTTCATTTGATTAATTACGAGTCAACACGCCTCGTAACTATTCGCCTTTGAAAGCGAGAAGGCTTGGCCAGAGCAAGTGTTGTGGGGCGTTAATCCTGCGAATGAAGTGCAGAGATGTTGCTAATGAGAAATGCGATTAACTGCTTGAAATTAAAAGAGAATCCATAAATCCGGGCGTTTTCCAGCGCGTTGCCATAGGGCAACAGAGAATAGGTACTTGCGCTCACAGTTCTTGCTAATGTGGGTGTAATGCTCGTTAATACGGCTAATGCAGGTTGTTTCCTGCTTTTGGTGAAGCATGAAGCCAGAGCGACAACCCTCTGATCGTGATCTCTCAATCGCCCGAATCTTGCGTGCTTTGGGTACGCAGGCCATGTCCAAAGCACAGGCTGAAAGGGCGGCCCAATTGCTGGGGGTTCACTGGACAACGGTGTACCGACTGCGCAAACGCTTTCTTGCCGATCCGGTGGCAAGCTCTGTGGCTCCCAGAGCAGCCGGTCCTGCTGCTGGCAGCCATAGACTGGGTCCCGAAGTTGAAGCCGTGATCGCTGCGACATTCACGAAATGGTTGCCGCGTCAGAGAGAGCTTGGCGCTGCGCTGAATGACTTGACGATGGAAATACGCCGCGTGTGCCGTAAAGAAGGCTTGGCGCCACCGTCCCGACATACGGTTGCCCGTCGATGGGCGCTGCACAAGGAAGTTCAAGCGATGCAGCTTGCCAACGACCCAAGCGCGTTGATTCCACCGGGCCATTTGGTCAGCAACATTCCTTTGGAGTGGGTTCAGATCGACCACACACAGGCCGATGTATTTGTGGTCGATGAAAGGCTTCGCAAACCCATCGGTCGACCGTGGTTGTCGGTGGCGATCGATGTCGCCACGCGCTGTGTGGTGGCAATTTATGTGACCATGGAACGCCCCAATGCGGCAACGGTTGCCCTGCTGCTGACCCGGGTGGTACTGCCCAAGACGCAATGGCTCAAAAGCATCGGGGTAGATCTCGATTGGCCAATGCAGGGTATCCTCCAGCGTGGCTATCCCCCAAATGGGTGGTAGCAAGCGTTCAGTCCCCATCGTCTATAGGCAAAAAGTTGCGGGAATTGCCAGCGATGGGTTTGCCCAACTAGTCGGCAGCTGCCTTGCCCTGAACCCTGGTCAAGCCTGCAAGGGCACGACAAGTCGGTCGCTGCGTTGCGCACCACCCGTTAAATGTTCGCCTGTTGACACGCTTGAAAAGCTCGGCGGCAGACTCTTTTCTTTCGGTGGCCGATGCCGATGCGGTCGCCGAAGTTATACATCCTGGAAAACACGCGCGTGTCGTTGCGGTACTTCGGCGAGATCCAGTTCGCGCCGATGTCTGCTTGGGCGAACCATCCGGGACCGATGCCGGCCCGGTACAGGCGCAGCACCGGCGTAATGCCGAATTGCGTAATACCAATCCCGACAGAGAAAGAACCAAAGCCAGGGATCGGAGTCTGAGCAGTCTTGGCTCTCGCAGGAGGTTATGAAAATGTTATCTCAGCACATCATTGATCAGCTGCAGTCCTATGATTTCGACCGGCTGGCCCGCAAAGAATCGGATGGACGCCGGCGACTGCGCTTGATAGCGCTGGCGCACCTCAAAGAGGGCAAAAGCTGCAGCGAAGTGGGCGATGCACTGCGCGTGAGCCGCCACGCGGTCATGCGCTGGGTGCAGTGGTTCCTCGCTGGCGGCGTGGCCCGTCTGGCTGGCATGCCGCACGACTGGAGTACGCAGCGCCTTGCCAAAGCACAGGAAGAAGCGTTTCGCCAGGCGGTTGAACAACTGCAGCGCGAACGCGGCGGCGGTCGGGTGCGGGGTGAAGACATACGCCAGTTGCTGGCCCGACAGTTTGACGTTGCCTACAGCTTGAACGGTGTGTATGACCTGATGAAGCGTTTGGGCATGGTATGGATTTCGGCCCGCGCCGTCAGTCCCTACGCCGATCCGGTGGCACAAGCCGAATTCAAAAAAAAACTTCGCCCCCAAAGTCCTGCAAACGCTGCCGCCAGGCATTGCGCCTGAGCAGGTGGACATCTGGTTCCAGGATGAAATGCGCATCGGCCAGCGCGGCACGCAAACGCGCCTGTGGGCACGCAAGGGAACGCGCCCCCGGGTGGTGCGCCAGCAGCAGTCCGAATCGGCATACGTGTTTGGTGCCGTCTGTCCACAGCAGGATAGTGCCGTCGGTCTGGTCATGCCACACGCCAATACCGAGGCGATGGCCCATCACCTGCAGGCCCTGAGCGAGGCGGTGCCTGCGGGACGCCACGCCGTGCTGGTGCTGGACCGGGCGGGATGGCATACCACGCCCAGACTGCCGCAGTTCCCGAACATTTCCTTGTTGCCGCTGCCCGCAGGCTCACCCGAACTCAACCCGGCCGAGCAGGTGTGGCAGCAATTGCGCGACCGGCACCTGGCCAACCGCTGCTACGACGGCTACGAGCAGATTGTGGACGCCTGCTGCGACGCCTGGAATGCCTTCGCGCAAATCCCTGGCGCCATCCGCTCTTTGTGCTCCCGCAACTGGGCAGTGCTGCCTTCGGCTGCGGTTATCCCATGACATGGGATTGGTATAAGCCCTTGTCGTCGATTCGGCCGCGCGTGCGCCAACGGCCAATATCCATCTTGGTGTATCCGGTCAGCGTGCCGATTGAATAGTCACGGCGCCAGCGCCAGTCCCACGCCAAGTCGACCGCGGCCGAATCGACGTGCGTCCATAACCCGCCTTGTACGACCATGCCGCAAGGTTGCCACGCCGGCGCGCCGGCGGCGAAAGAGGAAGATGCGGCGAAAGCGAGGGCCGCGATCGAGGAAATGGCGAGAGATTTCATGGAATCGGTCAGTTGCGCATCGGAACGATGTTGAAACAGGTGACGTCATCGGACCGGGCGAGGTCGTGCGCCAGCAGCGCAGGCGATGTCGCCCGAGAACGGTCCAGCGCGACGACGCAAAAGCGCCAGACCGGGTGGTTGTCGGTGAAGCTGAAACTCAGTGAGGCCGGCGCGATGCGGTAGCCGTGCGTTTGCGCCGTCTGCGTGAGTTTTTCGAGTTGCGGGGCCGAGTTGCGCTCGAATGTGAGCGTCACGTCGAAGCTCGCGCGGCCGGGCAAGCTCTTCTCCACTTCGTGCACGAGCGTCATCGAGACCATGCACAGCGCGGCGAGCAGGAGCGCCGAGCCGTAGAAGCCGACGCCCAGCAGGACACCGATGGCCGAGGCGGCCCAGATCGACGCCGCCGTCGTGAGGCCGCTGATGTTCAGGCCCTCCTTGGAAATGACGCCCGCGCACAGGAAGCCGGCGCCGGTGACGACGCCCTGCACGACGCGCGTCGCGTCCGGGATCGCGCTGTCGTGCGTGGCGCCGCCGTACCACAGCGGCGCGAACCCGACGAAGATCGTCAGCGCCGTCGAGGCCATGCACACGAGCCCGTAAGTGCGCATGCCCGCAGCGCGGCCGTTGAAAGAACGCTCGTAACCCACCGCCATGCCCAGCAGCAGTGCGCCGACCAGGTTCAGCGCGATGAATGCATTGGCGGCAAGAAAGTCGCCGCGCCAGTACATCGCGAGCGACTGTGCGGACATCATGGTTGGGCCTCCTGGGCACCCTCGGCATCGGCATCGGCGGCGGCGACGGACGTCGTCTCCAGGCCCAGGCTGCGGCGCAGCCGCTGGTACTCGGGCGAGGCGCGCAGCACCTCCCGGCCGGCCTCCTGCAATTGACGTGAATGGGCGGGCAGGATCTCGAATGCCGTGGGCAGGTGCAGCAGCGTCTGGCGGCGCTCCTTGTCCGCGAGGTCGCGCAGGCGCACATTGATGACGAAAATCTCCGCGTCGGAGGCGAAGGGGCTGTCTTTGCGGCCGCGTGCCTGCCGGATTTCCTCCGCTGCGCGGCTGGCCGCGTCCTTCACGATCGCGGTCGTCTCTTCGGTCCAGCGCGACCCGGCGCCGAAGATCAGCGAATCAAGGATCTGCAAGGTGCCCGGCACGCGGTCGCTCTGATCGATGCGATCGGCCATGTCGCGCTCGGAGTTCACCACGATGAGCACGATGCGATGCACCGAGCCCGGCGGCAGCTCGCGGAAGTTCTCGTGCAGCGAGCCGCTCGCAATCGTGTGGTTGACCAGGCCGCGCACGCCGAGATTGTCCGCAAGGCCGCCGTCCACGAGGTGGATATAGGGCCGCTGCTGCGCATTGCCATAGCTCTGCGCGATCATGCGCAGGAAGCGGGCGGAGAGGTTGCGGGGCGCGTTCGGTTCGCCGTGCGTGCGTGCCGCGCTGGCGCAGCTGCCGCCGTAGTTCCGCACCGTGATCGGGCTCAGGAGCAGGGGGACCGATGACGATGCGGCCACGGCAACCGAAAGCGGAACGGAATCGAGGTCCGAACAGATCAGCGCGAACTGCTCGGGCGTGAATTCGAAAGGCGCACCCGTGGTGAGGTCGGTTGCCGTCACCAGCAGATGCGGCCAGGGCCGCTGGCGGCGCAGGTCGCCGTATGTCGTGCCGCGATACACCTGTTCCAGCCGCTTCTGCAGCACGTTGCTGCGCCCGTACCACGGCGAAGTCATGTCGTACAGGGTGACGGGCGACGTGGCCTGGCGGATCAGGCCGCTCTGGAAATTCACCAGCAGGAAGTCCCGCTCGAACCGCGCGAAGGTCTCGTTGCCGAACGCCGCGTAATAGCTCGCGAGGATGCTGCCGCCCGACACACCGCTGACGAGGCCCACTTCATCGAGGAGCGTCGTCTCGCGTCCGCCCAGCTCGAAGCGCGTGGCGTTGAGTTCCTGCAGTACACCGAGGCCGAAGGCCGCGGCCCGGGCACCGCCGCCGGACAGCGTCACGGCGGCGATGATCGGGCGCGGCTCGGGCGCGACGGCCGGTTGTTCCTGCACCGGCGCATCGGCCGGCACGGGCGCATTCATCCACGGCTTCGTCGTCGAGCACGCTGCCATGAGCAGCAGCACAAGGCCGGCGAGTGCTGCGCGTGCGATGTGGGCGATGTGGGCGATCATCGTCATCCTCGTGGGTCGGCTCAGGCCGCGACGTCAGGTTGCAACGCGCCTGCGCCTTCGCTCGGGTCGCGGGCACGCTGGACCTTGAACCAGGCCGCGTACAGCGCGGGCACGAAGAAGATCGTCAGCACCGTGGCGATGGTCAGGCCGCCCATGATCGCGAGTGCCATCGGGCCCCAGAACACGCTGCGCGTGAGCGGGAGCATCGCCAGCACGGTCGCGGCCGCGGTCAGTACCACGGGGCGCGTCCGGTGCAGCGCGGCATCGACGATGGCATTCCAGGCGTCGCGGCCTTCCTCCATCTCGGTGCGCACCTGGTCGATCAGGATCACCGAGTTGCGCATGATCATGCCGCCGAGCGCGATGATGCCCAGGATCGCCACGAAGCCGAGCGGCGCGCGGAACACCAGCAGGGCTGCGACCACGCCGATCAGGCCCAGCGGCGCCGTGAGGAACACCATCGCCATCTTCGAGAAGTCCTGCAGCTGCAGCATCAGGATCAGCAAGATGGTGAGCACCATCACCGGAGCCACGGCAGCGAGGGCCTTGTTCGCTGTGTCGCTTTCTTCGACGGCGCCGCCCACGTCCACGCGGTAGCCGGTGGGCAATGCGCCACGGATCTCCTTGAGCAGCGGGTCGATTTCCTTGGTGACGGACACGGCCTGCTCGCCGTCCTTGACGTCGGCACGCACGGTAATGGCCATGTCGCGGTTGCGGCGCCACAGCACCGGCTCTTCGAGCTCGTACTTCACCTTCGCGACTTCCGCGAGCGGCACCACGGTGCCGGCGCGCGTGTAGATATTCACGTCCTTGATCGTGTCGATGTCCAGGCGCTCCTTCGGCACGGCGCGCGCCACGATGTCAACGAGGTTCTCGTGCTCGCGCAGCTGCGACAGCGTCGCGCCGTTCATCACGGTTTGCGTCACGACATTCACGTCGGCGGGCGTGAGGCCCAGCATGCGCGCCTTGTCCTGGTCGAGCTCCACCTTCATCGTGCGCACTGGGTCATTCCAGTCGAGCTGAACGTCACGCACCTTCGGGCTCGATGCCATGACGTGTTCGACCTCGCGGGCGATCTCGCGCACCTTCTGCGTGTCGGGACCGACCACGCGGAACTGCACCGGGTAGCCCACCGCAGGGCCCATCTCCAGGCGCGTGACGCGCACCCGGGCCTGCGGGAAGTCCTTGTCGACCGAGGCGATCAGCCGGGAACGCACGCGCTCGCGCGCTTCCATGTCCTTGGTCATCACGATGAACTGCGCATACCCGGGGTTGGGCAGCTCGGGCGACAGCGCAAGGTAGAAGCGCGGCGCGCCGGCGCCTGTGTAGGCGGTGAAGAACTTCACGTCCTCGTCCTTCTTCAGCACCGCTTCCATGCGCTTGACCTGTTCGGTCGCGGCCTGGAAAGACGAGCCTTCCTTCAAGCGCAGGTCGAGGATCAGTTCGGGGCGCTCGCTGTTCGGGAAGAACTGCTGCGGGACGAACTTCATGCCGACCAGCGCGAGCACCAGGGCGCCCCCCGTCACGGCGATGATCAGCCAGCGCTTCTCCAGCGCGAAGTCGATCCAGCCGCGCAGCTTGCGGTAGAAGGGCGTGGCGTACGGGTCGCCGTGGTGGTTCTTGCCGAGGTCCTTCGGCAGCATTTTCACCGCGAGGTAGGGCACGATCATGCCCGAGCAGAGCCACGAGAACACCACGGCGATGCCCACGATCCAGAAGATGCCGCCCGCGTATTCGGCGGTGGTGGAGTGCGCGAAGCCGATGGGCATGAAGCCCGCGACCGTGATGAGGGCGCCCGAAAGGCGGGGCATGGCGGTAGCGGAATAGGAGAAGGCAGCCGCCTTCGCGCGGTCCCAGCCCCCTTCCATCTTCACCACCATCATCTCGATCGCGATGATCGCGTCGTCCACCAGCAGACCGAGCGCGATGATGAGCGAGCCGAGCGATATGCGCTCCAGGTTCCAGCCCATCGCGAGCATCACCATCGCGACCACGCCGAGCACCAGCGGCACCGAGATGGCGACAATGAGGCCGGTGCGGAAGCCCAGGCTCAGCAGGCTCACCGCCATCACGATCACGAGCGCTTCCATCAGCGAGCGCTCGAATTCCCACACGGAATCCTTCACGGTGGTGGGCTGGTCGGCGACGCGCTCCAGCTCCACGCCGTGCGGGAGTTCGGATTGCACCTTCGCGACCGCGTCTTCCACGGCCTTGCCGAGCTCGACGACGTTGCCGTCGTCGGTCATGACGATGCCGACCATCAGCACGTCCTGGCCGTTGTGGCGGACGGTGTAGACCGGTGGATCCTGGAAGCCTCGCTTGACCGTCGCGATGTCGCCGAGCTTGATGGTCCGGCCGCCCGCGGCGATCGGCACGTTGCGGATGTCGTCCAGATTCGTGAACTGGCCGCTCACGCGCACGAACACGCGGTCGTCCTTCGTGTCGATGGAGCCGCCGGGCATCATGGCGTTCTGGCTCTTCAGGCTCTCGGCGATCGCGAGCGGCGTGATGCCGAGCGCGGCCAGGCGCTGGTGCGAGAACTCCACGTACACCTTCTGGTCCTGCTTGCCCAGAAGGTCGATCTTTTTCACGTAGGGCGCCTTGAGCAGGCGGCGCTTGATGTCCTCGGAGATGTCCGACAGCTCCGCGTGCCCGATGCCGTCACCCTTGATGGCATAGAGCAGGGAGTAGACGTCGCCGAACTCGTCGTTGAAGATCGGGCCGACCACGCCGTCGGGCAGTTCGAGCTTGAGGTCGGAGAACTTCTTGCGCGCCTGGTACCAGGCTTCCTGCTGGTCCTTGTGCGAGGTGCCGCCCTTCACGGTGATCGTCATGCCACCGTAGCCCTGGCGCGCAAAGGTGACGACCTTGTCGAAGTGGTCGAGCTGCTCGAACTTCTTCTCGATGCGGTTCAGGAGCTCATCCTGGATTTGCTGTGCGCTCGCGCCGGGCCAGATCACCGTCGCCGTCATCGACGGCACGGAGAACTTGGGATCCTCGAGCTGGCCGAGCTTCGAGAAGCTGAAGACGCCCGCGATCGAGACCACGATGATCAGGAACAGCACCACGGCGCGATGCCCGAGCGCCCATTCGGTGAGGTTGAATGACTTCATTTCGCGGCCACCTTGTCATTGGCGGCCGACGCTGCCGCGGCCGGAAGCGCGACGTGCAGGCCAGGCGCCATCTTGTGCACGCCTGCGGTCACGACCACCGCGCCCGCCGGCAAGCCCGAGACGAGCACGTCGTCATTGCGATAGCCGCTGACTGTGACTGGCGCGAGTTCAACCGTCGCCGTACCCTCGCCACTCTTGTGGCGAACCACCCACACCGCAGGCTTCCCGCCACTTTGGGTGAGCGCCACGGCTGGGATCGCGGCGACCTGGGCCTGCGCGGCGGCGCGTTCCGCGACCAGCGTGGCCGTCGCGCCGAGCGGCAGCTTGCGCCCCTGCGCGGGCTTCAGGCGCGCCTGATAGGTACGCGTCTGCGCCGCGGCCTGCGGTGACAGCTCACGCAGTACCACGTCGAAGGTTTCGTCCGGCGCGCTTGCGAGCATCGCCTTGTACTGGGCCTTCTTGAAGGTCGCGACCTGGTCTTCGGGCACGTCGACCACGATCTCGGGATCGCCATCAGCCGCGATGGAGGCGACCGGCTGACCTTCGGCGACGACCTGGCCGGCTTCAAACTTCACCGCCGTCACCACGCCGCTGCGCGACGCGCGCAGCACCGTGTATTTCAGGCGGTTGCGCGCAAGGTCGAGCTGCTTGGCTGCCGCTTGCGCGTTGGCGGCCGTGGTGTGCGCGGCGGTCCGTGCCTTCTCGTCGTCTGACGCGCTGACCGAGCCATCGGCCCTCAGCGCCTCCAGGCGCTTGCGATCCGAATCGGCCTGGCGCGCCAGCGATGCCGCAGCCTCGGCGGCCTGCTGCGCGGCATCGGCCGCGAGCTTGTAGTCGGAATCGTCAACGGTCGCCAGCACGTCGCCTTCGTGCACGACCTGGCCGACATCGACCTTGCGCTGGGCGATCTTGCCGCCGACGCGGAACGCTTCGTCAACCTCGTGGCGCGAACGCACGACGCCTGCGTAGCGGTTCGTTTCGCGCACGCCGTCATAGCGCAGTTCGACGGTGCGGACGGGCCGCAACGGCTCGGCGGGCGGCGCCTTCGCACCGCAGGCCGCGAGCATGGCCGCCAGGGGGATGGCCAGCAAGGCCGTGGTGTGGATGGGTTTCAAAGGGTTTACTCCTCGTCGGCAATCAATGGGTTTCAAGAATGGGGTTCGAAGTTCTGCCAGCCGCCGCCGAGTGCCTTGAACAGGCGCACGCTGGCGAGCTGGAGTTGCGTCTGGCTGGCGTTCGCACCCAGGCGAACCGCCAGGCGCGTGCGCTGCGCATCGAGCAGCGGCAACAGGTCGATCTGGCCGCGGTCGTACAGCGATTGCGCGCGGCCGAGCGCCGAGTCGGCCGACGTGGCGGCCAGGCGCAGCGAGTCGGCGCGCTGGCGTTCGTCCTGCAGTGCCACGAGCGAGTTCTCGACGTCTTCGAGCGCGCGCACGATGCCGTCTTCATAGCGCGCGAGCGCTTCGTGCTGGTTGGCTTCGGCGATCTCGTTGATCGCTTTCGTGCGGCCGGCGTTGAAGATCGGCATCGTCAGCAGCGCAGAGGCGTTCGTGAAGCGCGCGTGCCCGATGCCGACCTGGTTCAGCTCCAGCGAGTCGCGGCCGAACATCGCGCCCAGGAACAGGCGCGGGAACCATTCGGCGGCGGCTTGCTGGCGCCGGAAGTTGGAAGCTTCCAGCTGCGCCTTGAGCGCCAGCAGGTCGGGCCGCCGTTCGAGCAGCGCCGCGGGCTGACCGGCGCGCGCGGGCGGGACGACGACGTCGCCGTTCCAGGGCACGATGCTCGCGGCGTTCCCGGCCTGGTCGCCGATCAGCACGGCGATGCGATGGCGCGACACCGCCGCCAGCGTTTGCAGCGGGGGGATCGCCGCGTCCGCCTGCAGCGCGGCGGTCTGCGCGCGCTCCACGTCGAACGGTGTCGCCAGGCCCGCGCGCTGGCGTGCCTGCACCAGACGCAGCGTTGCGTTCTGCGCGGCAGCGATGGCGCGCACCGTGTCGAGCTGGCCCTGCGCGCCCACCAGCGTGAAGTAGTTCGTCGCGACATCGCTCACGACCAGCAAGCGCACGCCGCGAGCGCCGTCCGCCGAGGCTTGCGCTTCGGCCTTGGCGGCCGCCGCGCCCGCACGCAGACGCCCGGTGATGTCGATTTCCCACGACACGTCGAGCCCCAGGCCTTCGCGGCGCACGTCCGGGCTTTGCGCCTTGAAGGCTGGGCCGCGGCCCGTGTCGCTGTACTGGCCCAGCGCGGACACGCCCACGGTGGGCAGCAGCGCCGAGCGGCTGACGGTCTCACCGGCGCGCGCGGCGCGCACGCGCTCCAGGGCCATCTTCACATCGCGGTTCTCGTAGGCGGCGCGGCGCACCAGGCGCGACAGCACCGGGTCGCCGAAGCTGTCCCACCAGGCGATTTCGGTCGCCTCCTCGGTGGATGGCGCGGCCGCGAAATGCGACGGGATCTCGACGGACGACTGCGAGTTCGTCGTCGCGCAACCGGCGACGACGAGCGCTATCGAGCCCGCGAGGCTCGCCTTGAAGATCATCTTCTTCATGGAGTTTCCTTGGGATATTGATGAGGAGGGGAATCGGTGGCTGCGCCTTCACGCGACTGCGCGGCGTGTGCCGCGAGCCACTCGAGCAATTGCGCGCCGGTGGCGAAGTCGGTGCTCTCGCCACTGGTGACGTGTTCGATCCGCCCGGCAAGATGGCCGGCCTGCGGCGCGGCGTCGCGGTGCAACCGCAGGACGTAGCGGCCGGCGGAGGGGTAGACGGGATGGGGATTCAGGTTCATGGTGCGAGCAGGGTGGAGACGACGAAGGCGACGGGCCGCTCGCACCAGCGCGCATCGCTGACGCCGACCATGCTGTTCTCGTCGAAATCGGGGAACTCGAAATCGGGCGCGGCGCAAGCCAACAACTGCTTCAAGAGCAGCGCATTCCCGCTACTGGCAAAATGGGTGCCTTGAGTGAAGGCGACAGGATGAGACTTGAATATCATGACCCGCAGTTTCGGCGCGGCACGCACGGAAGTCGTCCTGCGACGGTCCCGTTTCGGTCCCGGTTCGGTATCGATCCCGCCCGGCAAGGGCGGTGATGAGCTCCGCGATGGAGCCGATCCACACGCGTTTCGGGCCGTTCCGGCTGGACGAGGCCGAGGCTCTGCTGGAACGTGACGGCCAGGCCGTCGAGATCCCGCCACGCGCCTTCCAGGTGCTGTGCGAACTCGCGCGCCGCCCCGGGCAGTTGGTGACCAAGGACGCGCTGCTCGATGCGGTGTGGGGCCACCGTCACATCAACGAGTCGGCGCTCAAGAACATTGTCAGCCAGCTGCGGCAGTCGCTGGGCGACGACGCGCGCGAATCGCGGTTCATCGAGACGGCGCCGCGGCGCGGCTACCGCTTCATCGCGCCGCTCGGCGAGCCCGTCGCCGTTCGCACCACGGCCATCGAAGCGCCGCCCGCCCCGAAAGCTTCCTTGCAGGAACAAGGGGAGGTCGTCGGCCGCGACCGCCCGCTCGCGCAACTGCACACTGCCTGGGGCGCCGCGCAGCGCGGCCAGCGGCAACTTGTGTTCGTACTGGGCGATGCCGGTGTCGGCAAGAGCACGCTGATCGAACGGTTCGTCGCCGAATCCGGCGCCCGCGTCGCGTTCGGCCAGTGCATCGAGCACTATGGCAGTGGCGAGCCCTACATGCCGGTGTTCGAAGCGCTGAACATCCTGTGCCGCACCGATGGCGGTGACGTGGTGGTGCGCGCGATGCGCGAGGTTGCGCCGACCTGGCTGCTTCAGCTGCCCTGGTTCGTGAACGACGAGGACCGCCGCAACCTGCAGCGCGAAGCGGCCGGCGCGACGCAGGATCGCATGCTGCGCGAGTTCGGCGAGCTGGTTGACCGCATGCCGAGGGATTGGCCGGTGCTGCTCGTGCTGGAAGACCTGCACTGGAGCGATCACGCGACGGTGCAACTGCTCGGCTATCTGGCGCACCGGCGCGGGCCGGCGGCCTTCATGGTGCTAGGCACCTTGCGCCCGACCGAGCTGGTGCTCGAAGACCATCCGCTTGCGGGCCTCAGGCTGCAGTTGCGCACCCGGCGCCTGTGCGTCGAACTCGACCTCGAGTCGTTGTCGGAAGCGGATATCGGCGCCTACCTCGGTGCGCGCCTGGGCGGCGGCGTGCCGGAGGCGTTCGTGCGCGCGCTGCATGCGCACACCTCGGGCCTGCCCTTGTTCGTTGTGAACGTCGTCGATGAACTGGTCAACACGGGAGCGCTGCGGCGAGAAGGAGGCGGCTGGCGCTTCCCCGACGCGGCGGCGCTGACGGTGCCGCACAGCGTGATCGCCCTGATCGAAACGCAGATCGCCCGCTTGCCCGCCGAACACCGGCGCGTGCTCGGCGCCGCGAGCGTGAGCGGCGTGGAGTTCCTGCATGTCCCGCTCGCCGAAGTGATGGGCCTGCCGGTCGATTCGCTCCACGAGATGCTTGGCGATGCGTCGCGCCGCGTGAGTTGGCTGAGCGCCACGGGCGCAAAGCCGCTGGCCGACGGCCGCATCGCGTCGCGCTACGCGTTCGGCCACGCGATGTACCGGCAGGTGCTCTACGAGCGGCTTGCGCCCGCGCAGCGGCTGCAGTGGCACAGGCAATGGGCGGCCGCACTCGCCTCGGCCTACGCGGGCGCTGCGGGCGAGATCGCAGCGGAGCTCGCTTTGCACTACGAACGCGGCGGGCTTGCAATGGCCGCTGCCGAGCAGCTCGCGATTGTTTCGGCGCGCGCGCTCGAACGCGGGGCGGCGCACGAAGCAATCGCAGCCGCACGCCGCGCCCTCGAACTCGGAGCCGGGCAACTCGCAAAACCGCAGGAGCTCGAACTGCGCGTGCTCGACGGCGTGGCGCTGACGCGCCTTCATGTCGTGGCCGATCCGCAGGTGGCCGCGGCCTTCAATCGCGCGCTGGCGCTGCGCGCCGAGGGCGCGCCCGCCTGGCCGCGCGCGCTGCAGGGCGCATGGTGGGTGCATTACGCGCGTGGGGAGATGGGCCCGGCGCGCTCGCTCGCGGTCCAGATGCTTGCGCTGGCCGAGCACGGAGATGCCGGCTTGCGCCTGGCCGCGCACAACGCCATGGGCCTCGTGCACATGATGGCCGGTGAGCTGGCGCCGGCCCGCGTGCAACTCGAAGCGGCCCTAGACATCCACGCCAATGAAGGCATGGACTTGCCGCCCGCGCGGTTCGTGCAGGACCCGGGGGTCGAGGCCATGTGCGCGCTGGCCCTGGTTCTCTGGGTCGGCGGCGAGCCGCGGCGCGCCCGCGAGCTGGTGCGCCGCGCGGCGGAACTCGCGGCAGCCAGCCGCCATGCGCTTAGCGAAGTCACGGCATTGTTGACGGGCGCGATCCTGCATTCGCTCGCGCGCGAGTTCGATAACGTGTTTGAACTCACACAGCGGCTGTACGCCGTCATTCAGGAGCATGCATTACCGACGGCGCAGAGCGATTTCGGCTGGCTGCATGGGCGCGCGCTCGTCGCGCGCGGGCAGGGCGACGAGGGGTTGCTGCTCATGCGCAAGGCGGCCCGCAGCGCGGAGGAAACCGGGATGTGCTTCGGCCTGTGCGGCTACCACACGCACCACGTCTCGGCGTGCCTCGCGGTGGGACTGGTCGAGGAGGCGCGCGCATCCGTCGATGCGGGCATCGCCCTGGCGGAGCGTATCGGCGGCCATCTCGTGCTGCCGGCGCTGCTGCGCCAGCGCGCCGAGATGCTGGCCCGCGATGGCGACCAGCAGACCGCCGAGGCGGTGCTGCGGCGCGCCATCGTCCTCGCGCGCGCGACGGGCTCCGCGTATTTCGAACTGCTGGCGCTGGCGACCGCGCGCGGGCTGGGCAGTCCGCTCGCCGATCCAGCGCGGCTCGCCGAGCTGCTGGCGCTCTACGAAGGCGACCCGGCTCCGCACCTGGACGAGGCGCGCGCCGGCGCGCGATGAGCGGACGCATGGCATCGCACAAGCCGCTGATCGGCTCGCCCTCGGGGGCGGCGCCGCGGGCGGCTGCTGGTCGACGGCGGTCTGGTGAACCCGGCAGCGGTAGCGCTGCAACCCGTTGACCTGGCCGTGCAGGTAAAGGCTGGTGCCCTGGCAGTGCAGGCAGCAACGCGCCTGGGCTGAACCTTGTGACTCAACGACAGCGAGTCCTTCTTGCTGAGCATCGAGTTCATCGAGCCGCTTTCTGAGCAGTTCTCGCTGGCGCAGGGTGAGTCGGGAAACCTGTTTCATCACACCATTGAAAGCCTCGGCATTCATGGCTACCTCCATACGGAATTCGAGGTTTACTACTCCTCTGAGGCGAAAATTCCACATCTAGCGGTGACATAGCCAACAAAGAAGGCATTTACCGATTGGCGATACTTTTCGTTAGCGTTCTTGCGATTAGTCCATCTCCGTCGATTTTGAGTGACTTTAGCTTTGCGTAAGCCACATTCTTTGCGATTGTTCTGTCAACTCCGAGCCCCATCAGCACTGTTGCCGCCGCCTGCTCGGGAAAATCCTGCGGCGCCATTCCCGACAGAAGGGTGTGAATCCCTCCCATCAATATGCCGCCAGTGAGGTTCATCGCGGCACGCATATCCATCCGCACAAACTTTTCCTGCTGCATTCCCAACTCCAAATCCCTGGGAACAAACTCAAGCATGAGTTGATCAGGGGGCAAATTTGGCCAACCGAGTCTGGCAATAAAGCCACCAAGGATCGGATGTTGTAGCGATAGACGAAGTGCCAAGCGCATACCGGTAGCCATTCGCACGACCGGATCCTCACTTTGCTGCACCAGAGGGTCGATTAACAGCAAAATTTCATTGGAAAGTTCCTTTGCAACCGCCTCCACCAGGGATGCCGGCGCATCAAAGTACTTGTAGAACGTCCCCCTTGAAACCTGTGCTTCTGAAATCACGTCGTCAATTGATGTCGCAATCGGTCCGTTCTGGGCGACCAAATTCATTGCTCCCTCGATGAGCCGGGCACGCATGCGCTCCCGTCGCTCAGCAGCCACGCGGGGTCTGTGATCCTGATGTTCCATGTTGAATCGACGTTTCTATTTTGTGAATCCGAACGTATCCGAACTCGGGTACTGATTTGCGTCAATAAGTATAAACGATGACATCGTCATGGTGACGAGTATGTCATCATGACGACATTGATTTTATGGAAAGTGACTTTATGACCAAAATCCATACAACACTGCACCAGCCCGAGTCTCTCCCCCAGAGCAGACTTCCTGAACATGTTCAGCCACTGGTCTGCCCGGTACCACTGGGACGTGCAGTGGAATTGGCGTTTTTGATGTGGGAGAAGAAAGCACTGCGGCCCACAGAAAAATTTCTGCGTGACTTCGGCCTTCATACGGTGTCGCTGACCGAGACGAAGCTCATGGCCAGAGGGACTGGAACGGCTCCTGCGATCTACGTCGCAAGCAAAGGGCGGCAAAACCGCTTTGTGGGGTCGGCGTTTGTCATGTCGGATGACACCGATCTCGCCCAATACAAACGGGAACTGGCTGCAATCGACCTCAATCCGGCGGACATCCCCGGGGGAGGTCGCGGGATTGAGCTTTTGGACCCTGCGGGGAGAAAGGTGTGGCTGCTACAGGGGCAAACCCCCGTGGCCCCATTGCCAGTGCGTGAACCTGTCACGGGGCTCACCAATAGCCCTAATGCGTTGCACAGAGTAAACAGGCCCTTGCGCACTCCGATTGAGCCAGCAAAAGTTATTCGCCTTGGGCACTTTGTGCTGCAGTCAGTGGATTTCATGAGCCTGGCGCAGTGGTACATCAAGGTGCTTGGCCTTATCCCCTCTGATGTTCAGTATCTGGCAGATGGCTCCCCCAATCTAGCGTTCTGCCGGCTCAATTTGGGGCAGACACCTGCTGACCATCACACGGTTGTATTCGTCGGAGCGATCGAAGAAAAGTACGAGCACAGTGCTTATGAGGTTGTAGATCTGGATGCGCTCGGTCAGGGGCAGCAGGTGCTAAGGGCCCAAGGGCATAAGCACATGTGGGGAATCGGTCGCCACATCTTGGGCAGCCAGCTATTTGACTACTGGCATGACCCTGAAGGCTTTGAGATGGAGCACTACTCCGACGGGGATATGTTTACTTCAGATTTCGAGACCTGCTATTCGCCATTGACGTTTGGAAGCATCTGGGCGTGGGGGCAAGACGCGCCATCGAGCATGAAACCGAGCAAATCTCCGAAGAATTTATTGCGTGTGTTTCAGCACCTTAAACAGGGGCGCTTAAACCTTGGCCGACTCAAGTTATTGGGCGAGGCATTGGACCCCCCAGCTCGACCCTGGTTCTAACCACAGTTCAATTACGGAAAAACAGACATGGCACTCACACTTGTTCATTACACAGATGGAAAAACCGCGGGCTGGGGAGTGGTTTTTGACCGCCGCCTGGCGCCACTGGCGGCAGGCGCACTGACGACCGGCGAATTGATCGACCAACACTGGGATGACATCTGGACAAAAACACCGAATGACGCAAGCATTGCCTTGAGTTCGGTGAAGCTGCTATCGCCGGTTACGCGAAACCAGCAGTTCATCTGCCAAGGAACCAACTACGCCAGTCATGTGCGCGAATCAGGAATGGACCCTAAGTCCATTTCGTTCAATACGATCTTTACCAAAGCTTCCTCGTCAATCGTTGCAGCAGATGAGCCAGTCGCTCGCCCTGCCCATGTGGCGATGCTCGACTACGAGATTGAGTTAGGTCTGGTAATGCGGCGCTCCATACCGGCAGGAACCCAGGTCAAACCCGATGAATTGCACAAGTGGTTAGCGGGTCTGGTGATCGTGAACGATCTGTCAGCCCGTGATATTCAGCTGCCACAAGTACAGTTTTACAAGGGCAAGAGCTACCGAGGATTCGGCCCAGTCGGCCCCTACCTGCTGTTGCCCACTGCTGCGGAATGGAAGCGCTGGCCCGACTTGCATATGCGCCTGGCAGTGAATGGCCAGACCCGCCAGGACGCGTACGGCCGCGAAATGATTTATCAACCGGCACCCACGCTTACCGAGTTGGCGCAGCTGCAGGATCTTTTTGCTGGCGACCTGATCGCTACAGGCACGCCAGCAGGATGCGCGGCACGCGCACCGAGCAAAGCAGTCATGTTCATTTTCCGGCACTTTGTGAGTGATGCAGGCAAGTGGAAGCTCTTCATCAAAAAGAATGCCGCTAACCCGGCGTATCTTCGCCCCGGTGACCAGATATCCGCAACCATTCGAACCGACGACGGGGTGCTGGATTTGGGTGAACAAACTACAAAAATCGTACACCCATGAGTATCCATGGCAACAAGGCGGTCACATTTGACGAACTGGGGAAGCTTCGCTGGGCGGAATGCCCGGACACTCCCCTGCGCGCGGACGAAATTGAAGTCTCGGTTGGCCTGTCAACGGTTAACCCAATCGACGTGAAGCGCCGCCATGGCTATGGCCGAAGAGTGTTTCAACTCAAGGGCGCAAACGCCAAGAACCTGGCACTGGGCAATGACTTTGTCGGCACCATTTCAAAAATCGGAAGCGCAGTGGTTGATTTAAAGCCCGGAGATCGGGTCTTTGGCGTCAAGCCACCATCAAAGTACGGTCCCCACGCCCTGCGAGTCGTCGTCAAGCAAGAGCAGGCACTTAGGGCCGTCCCGGACTTGAGTGATGAACTATTAGTCACGCTCCCCTATAACACCTGCACTGTCTTACGCTCCTTTGAATCGATTGGACTCAACCCCCTGTCGGCCAAAGACAAGAAGATTTTGGTGTGCGGTGCAAGTGGCGGGTTGGGCAGCATTGCGCTTGGCTTACTTCGCCAGTGGGGGGCTGAAATCACGGCCGTCGCCCGCGCTGAAAACCACGCCCGGTGTTTGGCACAGGGTGCATGCGTCGTATGCACTGTCGAGGAACTCTCCGATCGGCAAGCCAGATTTGACGCTGTGCTGAACTTTGCGTCGTGGGAACTCGATTCCGTCTTGTGCAGCGCTTTGCGGTCAGGCGCAATGGGCTATGCCACCACGGTACACCCCTTGCTCTCACTTCTGGACGAAAAAGGATTGCTGCCAGGAGCCATTGCTGCCCTGCACAAACGCAGACAGTGTCGCAAAAATGTTCCACAAGGTGCCCGTTACGCATGGGCTCTGTTTAGTTTGAAAGCTGGAGATCTGCAATTAATGCAGGACTTCGCTCTCAGCGCACGTCCACAGCCACACATTGGCATACGCACTCCCATGCCCCAAGCCCATCTTGCATTCGCGCATGTGGAACAGATGCGCGCAGGGCGTGCCCTCCTCGCAAATATCACACATTGAGACCAACATGCCCACTCTACAACACACCATCAGAAGCATCGCAGACGTCAAGCGGCTGGAAAACTCAGGCCCGTGGCAGGCTCGTATTCCGGCGACAAACACCTACGATTTATTGCGACTGGCCTGCCACAAGTACGCCAGCAAAACAGCCCTGCAGTTTTTGACTTCCGGGAAAGCAGATGCACCCACACTCAAGCAAACCTACGCCGAGTTGATGCAGTCCGTTCACCGAACTGCCAACGCTTTGCATACGCTGGGTGTTACGCCTGCCACGCCGGTTGCCATACTGCTGCCCAATTTGCTGGAGACGCATTGGGCCCTTTGGGGTGCACAGGCAAGCGGCATTGCCAGCCCTATCAACCCGATGCTGGAAGCGGACTACATCGCCCGCATTTGCAACGAGACACGAGCCGAGGTTCTTATCGTCCTGGGGCCGCTGCCTGGCTCGGACATCTGGCCCAAAGCGGCCAAGGTGGTGCAAGCGGTACCCAGCATCCGCACAGTGATGGTGGTGACTCCCGAAAACCTGGGTACACCGGAACTCTCAAGCCTGGCGATAGAAGTGGGGCGTTCGGGGGTTGATGTCTGCGATTTTCATACCGCTTTGCGCGCTGCGGTACCTGACCGGCTGATGAGCGAAAGGGTGTTTTCGCAGAACGAACCCTGCGCCTATTTTCATACCGGTGGTACGACGGGCTACCCCAAGGTGGCAATCCACACCCATGCCAATGAAGCGTTCCTTGCCTGGGTACTCGAATCGCTTTTTGACCAAGACCAGGTTCTGCTCTGCGGCCTGCCGTTGTTCCATGTCAACGGGGCCATCGTCACAGGGCTGTCGGCCTTCCATTGCGGTTTTGAAGTGGTCATGCTGACCGCGGGTGGCTTTCGGACCCCGGGTGTTTTGGATAATTTTTGGGCGTTCGCCAACCGCTTCAAGGCCACCTCCTTTAGTGCGGTTCCGACCATCTACGCTGCGTTGACCCACAAGCCTTTGCCGCCCAAAGGGCTGCTGACCCTGAAGCGGGGCGTGTGTGGCGCTGCACCCTTGCCACCTCAAGTTGCCATCGAATTTGAAAGGGCCACGGGGCTGGGCATTTTTGAAGGTTATGGGCTTACCGAAGGAACCTGCGTGTCTGCTATCAACCCACTCTCGGGCGAAGCGAAATTAGGCACTGTCGGCATCCGCATCCCCTACCAGGATCTGCGCACCTTCAAAGTCGATTCCAATGGCAAAGCCATGGGCGAATCGGCACCTGGCGAAGTGGGTGTTGTCGGCATCCGTGGCCCCAATGTTTTTGGTGGCTATCTGCGTGCCAAAGACAACGACGGCATCTGGCTCGGCGATGGCTGGTTGAACACCGGCGACTTGGCATATCTGGATGCTGAAGAACGACTGGTGCTTTGTGGACGCGCCAAAGATTTGATCATTCGTGGTGGCCACAACATTGATCCGGCCATGATCGAGGATGCCCTCACGGCGCATCCGGCAATCGCCATGGCGGCGGCCGTTGGGGAACCGGATGCGCACGCAGGTGAAATACCGGTGGCGTACGTGATGCTCAAGCCATCACAAAGCATCGACGAGGCGGCCTTGGCAGCGCACGCCCGCAACACCATTCCCGAACGCGCTGCAGTGCCAGTACGTATTGAAGTGTTGCCGTTATTGCCCCTGACTGCAGTCGGAAAAATCTCCAAGCCCCATCTGCGCTTGCTCGCAACTCAACACGCCGTGTTACGGGCCTTGAACGATGCTGGATTGACAGGCGTCACCAGTGAGTCCGCTCTGAGTCCGGAGAAAGGCGTGGTGGTTCAGGTGACGTGCGCAGCAGGGCAACTCAACGCCGTGCAAGCCGCACTGGGACGCTTTAACTTGAATATGGAATGGAAGGAACTGACGGTATGAACATGCAATCCTTGAACGCCGATGGTGTGATGGAGGTCGATGTGCTGCTGGTGGGCCTGGGACCTGTTGGCGCAACATTAGCCAACCTGCTTGGGCGCTACGGTGTGAATGTTTTGGGCATCGACCAGGCCACGGAGATATTTATGGTACCCAGAGCCATTGCCCTTGACAACGAGGCCTTGCGCATTCTGCAAATGGCGGGTGTGCAGGAGCAGGATTTCGACAAAATTGCCATCCCCCAAGTTCAGATGTATTCCCCTCTGTTTGGGCGATTTGCGCGCATGAATACGGCGGGTCAAATTGATGGGCATCCGATGCTGGTGACCTTCTTTCAACCAGAACTGGAAGCGGTGCTCAGGCAGAAATTAGGACAATACGCCCATGTAAAGGTATCGCTGGGCACCAAGTTGGAGTCCTTTGAAGACAAGGGCTCCTTTGTGATAGCGCAGGTGCGTGATGGCTCGGGCGGGCGCATTCGCATAGCAGCAAAGTACCTTGTGGCCACCGATGGCGCCAATTCCATCGTGCGAAAAGCGTTGAAATTGGACTTCAAAGGCGAAACTTTTGGCCAGGACTGGCTGGTAGTGGATGCCAAGCAGGTTCCTAATCCCATAGACCACATCGAATTCTTGTGTGACCCCAAGCGGCCAGGACCGCGCATGGTGGCCCCGGGCGGACGGCAGCGCTGGGAGTTCATGCTGCAACCGGGTGAGTCGCGTGAAGAAATGGAAAAGCCGGAAACCGTCAAACGCTTGCTGGCACCCTGGGCCAACGCCGACGAGATTGAAATCGAGCGTACGGCGGTGTACCGCTTCCATGCGCGGGTTGCGGACCGCTTCTCGGTGGGACGCTGCTTTCTGGCGGGTGACGCCGCACACATCACGCCGCCGTTTGCCGGGCAAGGCCTGGTTGCTGGCTTGCGCGATGCTGCCAATCTGAGCTGGAAATTAGCGTGGGTGTTGCACGGTCAGGCCAGTCCCGCGATCCTTGAAAGCTACAACCAGGAGCGCCAGCCGCACGCCCGCGAGATCATTGGGCTGGCGCTGTTGATGGGTAACCTGGTGATGCCCGCCAATCGGCTCAAGGCATTCTTTGTCCACGGTTTTTTGAGTCTGATTCGTTTAGTCCCGGCAGGACGGGCGCTATTTGAAGATCTCAAAATCAAACCGCAAAACACCTTCAAGGCGGGGCTGTTCCTGCGCACCCGTTCCACGAAGAAACTGCTGGCAGGGTCAACTTTTCCGCAAGGCTTGGTTCGCAGGGCCGACAACGGGGAGATTGTTCTGAGCGACGAGATGCTGGGACAGACGTTGACGCTCGTGTCCTTTGGCAGTGACCCCTGCACTGCGTTGAACCCGCAGCTCCAACGGGAGTGGGCAAGCTATGGCGGCACCTGTCTGCAGTGGTGCATGCGAGGCCAGGGCTTGCACTTGGGTCCGGCGGAGCGACGCGTGGAAGCGCTGGATGACCTGCTCACCCGTCGCAGCATCCCGATGGGCTGGACGGCCATTGTCCGGCCGGACCGCACAGTCTTGTGCGAAGGCCCGTTCGAGCAAGCGGCTGAACTGGTCCATGAAACCGTGCGCTTGCTTGGAATGACGAACAGCACCACCAAACCAGACCCTTTCGCCACCTTATCCACCCAAAGCTAACGCCACTTTCATCACAAGGAAATATGCATCATGAACACACGCATCTCCCACGTCAAACCCAGCAAGCTGCTGGGCCTGCTTTGCGGCAGCATGACCCTTTTGTGCGGCAATGCAATGGCCGTCAACGGTGCCCAGTTGGGGGGCTATGGCATCAAAAACGCCATGATGGGGGGCGCCTCTATTGCCTTGCCGCTTGACGCAATGGCCGCCGCCAACAATCCGGCGGGAATGGCGTTTGTGCCCAACTCCTTCACGACAAACGTACAAGTTTTTCAAGGCAAGTCTTCTTCCGACTATGTGCTGCCCGGAAACCACCTCACCAATAGCACCAGAGCCTTCATCCCTGAGGGCGGCATCAATTGGGCGCTCAACCCGCAAGTAACACTGGGGCTTACGGCTACAGGGTCTGGCGTGGGTGCTGAGTACGGGGGAGCAGCATTGCCGGTGCCCGGCGCAAGCCATGCAAAGTCGAAATTGGAAAACATGGAAATCATTCCCAATGCAAGCTGGAAGCTCAGTCCGGACCTGGCCGTGGGTGCGGGACTGAATCTTGTCAGGCAGACGTTCAATGCAGAGGGCGTCATCGTGCCGACTCCTGCTGGCCTTTTTGAATTACCCAATCACGGCACCCAATCGGCAACAGGTGTGGGACTGCGCTTGGGCCTGCTCTGGAATGCCACGCCTGAGTTTTCGGTGGGCGCGACCTATAAGACGCGAACCCGCATGGGCAAGCTCGATGGCTATACCCATGATTTGCTGGCCTACAGCGATGGAAAGCTCGATGTGCCTGAACAATATGGCGTTGGCGTCGCCTGGAAACCGGCGCCCCACATCACGCTCGCTGCCGACTGGTTGAAAATTGTGTGGGGTGGTTTGAAAGCCATGCAGGATCCCAATGGTTTCAACTGGAAAAACCAGGCGATCGTGCGCATGGGCGTCGCCTGGGACGTGAATCCCACCTGGACCGTGCGGGCAGGTTTCAGCAAGAATCAAGGTCAAGTTCAGTCCGCCTATACGGTGCAAAACCTGTTGGCGCCCTCCATCCACAAGCACGCTTTTACAGCGGGTGCGTCCATGAAACTCGATGCAAGGTCTGAAATCAGTGCAGGTTTTGAGTTGAACCCAAGCACGACACTGAACGGAACAGCCGCGAGTACCGGAACGTCGCTGACCAGCAAGGTTTCCATTTTCATGTTGGGCTACCAACGCTCGTTTTGACGCAACGATTCAACTCCGGGATGCCATCAACGCCGCCCTGCCCAAGCAGAGCATCCTCAGGCACTCGGTGCGTATTTCAGCGCCGTATCTGCAATATGTGGCAATCGATGCTTGCTGGTTGGTCTATAGGCGCCATTGCGCAGGCAGCAATACCGGTTCGTGAAGCCTTGCGCCGGTTCACGGTTTCCGAGCGATGAAGATGTTGCGCGCTTGTCGTCCTTCCTCCATGAGCGCCACATCAATCTGCTGGGACGCTACTCCTTCGCAGTGCCCGAGGCAGTGACTCGAGGAGAACTGCGGGTTCTGTCGCGTTGCTGGCTGATGAACGTGTTTGGGGCGGGAACGCATGCCAGTTCCTCAGACGGGACGGATTTTTCCTGCCAACGCGTAAAACTGGTCGGCAAACGACCCTTCGTTGCCGCCCTTCATCATGAGCTGACCTTTTCGAATCATGTGCATCAACTCGATGCCAGCCAGGACATTTTTGGCTGATCGAAATGACTTGAAGTTCAGCATCGGCCTGGTGACGCGTTTGATGGCCCGATGGTCCTGCTCCACGATGTTGTTGAGATACTTCACTTGCCGCACGATGATCAATGTCTCGCCTCTGCCATTGATCTCATCTATGGCCGCCTTGTTGGTGCCGCTCTTGTCCATCGTGACCTTCTCGGGAACACCGTTAGCCTTCATGGCTTTGTCAAAGAAGCGCAGGGCTGCGGCCTTGTCGCGCCTAGCCGTCAACAGGAAGTCGACCGTCTTGCCTTCCTTGTCCACGGCCCGGTAAAGGTATTTCCAGACGCCTTTGACCTTGATATAGGTTTCGTCCATGCGCCAGCTGCCACCCACCGGGCGCTTGTGTTTGCGAAAGACTTTTTCAAGCAATGGAAGAAACCGGATCGCCCAGCGGTTGATCGAAGAATGGTCGACAAACACGCCTCTTTCCTGCATCATTTCCTCCAGGTGGCGATAGCTCAACGGATACGCTGCATACCAGCGAATGCACACCAGAATGACGTCGATTGGGAAGCGCATTCCTTTGGTCACCAGCATCTCCTTCAAACCTTTTCAGTCAAAGTGCTCAGCATAGACGAGCAAGCTGCTTGACCGTCAACGCGACAAAACCTCCGGACCGTTTTATTGACGAAACCTCATGCCTAATCGTGTTTTGTGAGTGACTGCAAAAGACTGACTGGCGTCGTACACGACTGACAGCTTACCGGTTGCCCAGTTCGACTCTGGTCAGAAACCGTATGAGGCATTCGGCAAGTGCCCATTGCGGGAGAAGAAGTTGGCAATGTCATTGCTGCTGCTAAGCGACGGAAAGCACCACAGGCGACTTCTGAGCTATATTTTGCTAGTTGGAACATTTACATGATTGGCAGTCATGGAAGCAAGTGATACCCTGCTCTCCGCCGCAATACTGAGGGCATTTCTCAAATGCCCGACGAAAGCTCGGTTTTTGGCGCTTGGCAAAAGCCCGCAAGAAACCTACTTTTCGGATGTTGAGGCGGGAATCTCCTCAACGTACAAGTCGAGGGCTTGGCGGATGCTGCACGACAGAGGAGAGTTGGTAGCACCCGCGACTTTCGAGCAGATCGCCGACGGCGACGGATCCGCGACGCGTTGGTTCGACTGCGACACGGCCGTCTGCGATCTTGCCCTTTCGCAGCGCGGATTGGCAGAGCCCCGTGCGCAGAAATCTGCTTCGGGCGGCCGTGTCGTTCCGGTCCTCTTTTCGCCCTGGGAGAAGCCGGTACTTTCGGACAGCCTGCTCGTTTCTTTCGGCGCACGCTCTTTGTCGCAGGCGACTCGGACCCAGGTAGAGACCGGCATTTTGGTCTACGGGGACAATCTTCGGCGCAAAACCATCCGGATTTCCGATCACGCTGCGCAGCTCAACCGCGTTTTCCGCGAGATAGGCTCCCTGCTCCCTGGCGGCCGGGATCCGCCGCTCGTCCTGAACGCGCATTGCTCGGTGTGCGACTTCTGGTCGAAGTGCCGCGGTGTCGCTATCGAACAAGACGATTTGAGCCTCCTGTCCGGGATGACTGTCAAGGATCGGAGCAGGGCTCTCGCCAAAGGCATCCTGACGATTTCGCAGCTCTCCTACGGTTATCGTCCAAGGCGGCGAAAACGCACTAAGCCGGACGCTGAGCGAGCAGCCCGATCGAATGATGCTGCGCATACCCGCCCGCCCGCAAAGCATGACAACAAACTCAAGGCGCTGGCGATAAAAAGTGGACGCATCCACGTCGTTGGGGCGCCCGCTATCAAATTGGAAGGGGTTCCGACCTTTATCGACGTCGAGGGCATGCCTGACAGGGACTCCTATTACCTTGTCGGGCTGCGTTTCGAATTCGTTGGAGGGCCGGCCGAGCACGCTTTCTGGGCCGACGGGCCAGAAGACGAGCAAGGCATGTGGGAGGACTGCCTGCGGACGCTCAAATCGATTGGAAACGCGCAACTCGTCCATTACGGTGCTTACGAGACGCGTTTTCTCAGGACCATGAAAAAGCGGTACAGCTCGGAGCCCGATGAGGCCGAATTCGTGGATCGTCTGATTGGATCGTCCATCAATCTCGTCGCATGTATTTACGGGAGCGTCTATTTCCCGACGTATTCAAATAGCCTCAAGGAGGTCGCCCGCCACCTCGGATACGACTGGGCCTGGCCGCACGCCTCCGGAGCCGCGTCTGTTTTGATGCGTAAGACATGGGAGCTCTCCGCAGTGAGCGACGTTAAGCCCCTGCTTTTGGCATATAACATGGACGACTGCCGGGCCGCCGCCGTGGTGGCAGACGCGCTGACGCGCATCTGCGCTGGAGGCCCATCTGCGCCCGATTCGGTCAACGTCGGATCGCTAGAAGTTGGATTCCAGCGGACGTTTGGTAAGTTTGACTCAGCACTACCCGAATTCTCCAAGATCAATGACGCAGCCTACTGGGACTACCAGCGGTCAAAGGTCTTTGTGCGTACAGATAAGAGCGTGCGGCGGACAGTCCGAAAATCAGAACGCCGCCGGAATATTTCAGGGGTCGAAAAGGAAATCACGATCGACGATACGCCGGCAAATTGCCCCAAATGCTCCTCGACAAAACTTTGGAAGTATCCTCCGAGAAGATCGAACATCGTCTACGACCTGAAGTTCTCACGTAAGGGGGTCAAACGCTGGGCGGTGAAATACCGCTATGGTCAATACAAGTGCAGCGAATGCCACGCTGAAATGACCTTTTATAAGAGGGAATTGATGTACGGTCCGAGTCTGCGTGCCTTCTTGGTCTATCTCTTGATCGAACTGCTACTCTCTAACCGAAAGGCGGCCGAGCACGCATCCCTACTGTTCGATCTACGTCTGGCCAAGAGCGCGGTGGGTCAAATTAAATCAGAGATGGCCGAGAAATACACACCGACCTACCAGCACATCCTGAAACAAATCGCTGGGGGAAACCTGATCCATGCTGACGAGACCAAGGGGGTCGTCTTGGGCGGAGGTCATTACGTGTGGGTGTTCGCGAACATGACGACGGTCGCATACGTCTATGCGGAGTCGAGGGAATCGGCCATCCTAGAAAACCTATTGGACGGGTTCAAAGGAGTGCTTGTCTCCGACTTTTACGCTGCATACGACTCGGTACCCTGCCCCCAACAGAAATGCCTTATTCACCTGATGCGCGACATCAACGAAGATCTGAATAGAAATCCGTTCAACGAGGAACTCAAAGCCATCGCCGGGCGCTTCGGCGCGCTGCTCCGCGAAATCGTCGAAACGGTCGATCGGTATGGATTAAAAGCCCGGCACTTGGGTAAGCACCGTAGATCGGCGGAAGGATTCATCGAACACGTCGCTGGGATGAATTGCACGACTGAGGTCGGGCTGGCGCTCAAAAAACGCATCGGAAGGAACAGTGACAAACTATTCACGTTCCTATCGTATGACGGTGTGCCGTGGAACAACAACAACGCAGAGCATGCCGTCCGAGCATTTACACGCCTGCGGAATGTCATCAACACGAGTTCCCCGAAAGGGACCCGCGATTACGCCACGCTGCTTAGCATCCAACAAACTCTGCGCTATCGAGGACACGCATTTTTGGAATTCATGAGATCGGGCGAGATGAAAATCCCAGAATAATTTTCAATTTTGGGAGGTGCGAGCCCACCTGAACCGGACACCCGATGACAGAGTTATTCTGCATGCCGAATGTCGGGTTGCGGTCACTCGCAGGTGTCCCTTTAATCAAGATAGTCGGCACAATGTTGGCGGACGACCTACTGATACCAATGTCGGGTATCGGGCGAGAAATTTTAGTTTCTGTAGACCCGCTTACGCTGCATTGCAGCCAGTGGTTCAATGCTGCAAACACTCCAGCTTGACATAACACCAGTCGTCATAGTCCCCCGCCCGGATCACCCGCCCGTCCAGGTCCGTGATGCCGCGCAGGCCCACACCCCGGGCCCTGCTGGGGCGGCGACGGTATGTCGAGCAGGTTCTAGTGTCGCGTCATGAGTAAATTGACGCAGACAATGAGGGATGGAACATTACAAAGTCACCTTGTCGGAGCAGGAAAGAGCCGAGTTGCAAGCCATCGCAGGCAAAGGCACGCACGCGGCGTCCAAGGTTATCAATGCCTTGATACTGCTCAACTGCGACCAGTCCGGGGAGCGCACCGAGCGGCCCCGCACCTGCGACATCGCGGCCATGCTGTGCGTGAGCGAGCGCAAGGTCGATCGGATCAAGAAGAAGTTTGTCCTCGAAGGCCTGGACCTGACCCTGAACCGCCAACCCTCGCAGTGCGAGTACGACCTGAAGATCGATGGCCGCCTGGAAGCACAGTTGCTGGCCCTGAGCTGCTCGGCGCCGCCCGAAGGCCAGGCCCGCTGGTCGCTGCGGCTGCTGGCCGATCGGTTGGTCGAGCTCGAATTGGTGGACAGCGTGTCTCATGAGACGGTACGGCGGGCGCTCAAAAAAACGAGCTCAAGCCCTGGAGGAAAGTCGGCTGGGTGATTGCCCCGCAGGCCAGCGCCGCATTCGTGGCCGCCATGGAAAAGGTGCTCGACATCTACAGCCGGCCCTACGATGCGAAGCACCCCGTGGTGTGCATGGATGAGACGCCCCGGCAGTTGATTCGCGAGACCCGCGAGCCCATTGCGGCGGCGCCCGGCCGGCCCGAGCGCCATGACTACGAATACGAACGCTGCGGCGTGTGCAACGTGTTCATGGCCAGCGAGCCGCTGGCCGGGCGGCGCCTGACCAAAGTCACAGAGCGCCGAACCAAACTGGACTGGGCCGTGTTTCTGCAGGACATCGCGGCCAGCTACCTTGACGCCGAGCGCATCACCCTGGTGATGGACAACCTGAACACGCACACGCCGGGCTCACTGTATGAGGCGTTTGCCCCCGAGCAGGCCAAGGCGCTGTGGGACCGCTTCGAGTTTGTCTACACACCCAAGCATGGCAGCTGGCTGAACATGGCCGAGATCGAGATCAACGTCATGGTGGGCCAGTGCCTGGACCGGCGCATCGACAGCATCGAGACGGTGCGAAGCGAAGTCGCTGCCTGGCAGAGCCGCCGCGACAATCTTCAGGCCAAAGTCAACTGGCAATTCACGACCAAGGATGCCCGCGTCAAGCTCAAACGGCTTTACCCGACAACTACCTCATGACGCGACACTAGTTTGAACCCCAAGGGACCCGCCTCAACGACCACCCCTGATCCTGGCCGACAAGCAGGCGGCGCGGGTGCGCAATACACTTTAATCATCAAAAATATGTATCGTATGCCATACTTTATTTATGACAAGTATTAAAATCGATACATGAATCAATCATTTCATCTGCAAAAGCTCGGTCAAGCCTTCAAAGCCATGCGCACGAACCGGGGTTTGACGCAAGAGGAATTGGCGCATCGGGCCGGGGTGACGCGGCTCAAGGTGATTGCCATCGAAGCAGGTCGCAGTTCGGTCGCCATCGAGAGTCACGCCAGGCTGGCCAGTGCCCTGGGCGCTGAATTGACCCTGCTGCCCCGCACCCGGCCCACTCTGGATGAACTGAAGGATTTTCAATGAGCGCCCAGCAGCTGCGTGTGACCACGCCCCAGGGGGATGCCGGTGAGTTAAGCCACGAGCAGAGCCGGTATTTGTTTGGCTACCAAACGGCCAATGCGGCAGCAGCCGTCAGCCTGACCATGCCAGTGCGCAAGGCGCAATACGGCTATGCCACTTTGCATCCCCTCTTCCAGATGAATTTGCCCGAGGGGTTTTTGCTTGAAGAGCTGCAAAACCGGCTGGCCAAAATCGTCAATCTGGAGCCCATGATGCTGCTGGCCCTGTCCGGCGGGCAGTCGCCCATTGGCCGCGTTGCAGTGCAGTCAGATTTTGTGAACCCCTTGGCCCGCCAACAGGGTCGTGGCGAGCGTTTGAACGAGATCCTGGCCTGGGATGGCACTGAAAATCTATTCGCCGAACTGGTGGACAAGTACATTTACCGCACCGGCATCTCTGGCGTGCAGCCCAAGGTGTTGGTGCCGCAGGCGATGGAGCCCATGCAATCCAAAGCCACGGTGCTCACGCCGGATCTGATCGTGAAAAGTGGCCGCGAGGAATACCCCGGTCTGGCGGCCAACGAGTTTGTCTGCATGAGTATCGCCAAGGAGTCAGGCCTGGTGGTGCCAGAGTTCCATTTGTCAAAAAACAAAGAGCTGTTCGTCATGCAGCGATTCGACCGCACGCCTGAGGGCACGCCCATCGGGTTTGAAGACATGGCGGTGCTGGCAGGATTTTCCTCGCGCGAGAAATACAAGACCAGCTACACCCATGTGGCAAAACTGGTCGAGGCTTTTGCCTCCGGCCCCCATGTCACGCGCTCTTTGCAGGCGCTGTTCGACATGGTAGCGCTGTCGTGCGTGGTGGGCAATGGCGATGCGCATTTGAAGAATTTTGGCATGCTCTACACCGACCCCACCACCAGCGACTGCCGACTGGCGCCGGCGTTTGATGTGGTCAACACCACGGCCTACATTCCAGAGGATGTATTGGCGCTGGACTTGTGCGGTCAAAAGTCATTTTTCTCAGCCCGGCAAGGGCTATTTTTGCCAAGGTCTGCCAGGTGGCTGATCCCCATGAGCGGTTGCAGCGCTTGATACTGACCGCAGAGTTTGTCATTGAGCGTGAAGCCGAGGTGGCGCAGTCCATACCGCATGTGGTGGCGGCGATCGCGCACTGCACGAACATGCTCAAAGAAGTTTTCTTTGACTAAATGTAGAGACTTGCATTACCGCCTGGCCTTGTCGTCATAGTCACCCGCCCGGATCACCCGCCCGTCCAGGTCCGTGATGCCGCGAAAGCCCACGCCCCGGGCCTGCACGCCCAGCGCGTGCCAGGTGCCTGAATAGTCCAGGCTGTCATGGTGGTGGCCGTGGAAGGATTTGTCCACCCCCAAGCTCCTGGCCAACGCATCAATCGCCGCGAAGCCGTGGGGATGGCTGCTCGGCGCCTCGTGGGTGACCAGCACCTCGGCGCGCTCTTTGGCCAGGCGCTCGACGTCGGCGGGAAAGATGGTGCTGCGGTGCTTGAGCGCTAAGCCGCCTCGCCAGCGGTTGCCCTTGCCGCCGCGTGCCACGAAGTCTTCCCGGGAGGTGAAGTGCGCGGGACCGGGCGGGGACCAGACGTTGCCGCGGAACACGCCGCCCAGGCCGGCGATGCGCACGCCGGCCACCGTCTCCACGCGCCCATGCAGGTTGCGCCCGGCCAGGCTGGAGCCGAACAGGTGGTCGTGGTCGGCTTCACTGTCGGTGTCGTGGTTGCCGTGGATCAGCCACACCTCGGTCCGGCCCAGAATCTCGGCCAGCTCGACTTCCAACGGGCGCGGGGCCTGCAGGTCACCCAGCAGCACGATGGCGTCGGGCTGGTGGTCATGGACCGCCTGGATGATGTGCGCGAAGCTGCCGTGCATGTCGCCGCAAAAGAAGATGCTGGCCATGCTTAGGATGCGGCTAGGAATAACTTCCCAGACCTGATCAAAATTGGGCGTTGCCCGATTGGTTTTTGAAGAATCAGGCGGGGGGCTACATAAAATCCAGCAATGAGCACACAGACGGGTTACAGGCAGGACATTGAGGTACAGATGAAGCGGCTGTTCGCAACGCTGTCAGAAAAGGACCGTCGGCGCTACGCGGCGATAGAGGCGGCCAAGCTCGGGAGCGGCGGCATCAGCGCCATCTCAAGTCTGTTTGGCCTGGATGCCAAGACCGTGCGCCGCGGACTGACGGAGTTGGCGCTGCTTGATGACCCGGCACAAGGCCGGGTTCGAAAAAAGGCGGTGGACGCAAACAATTGATGCACAGCGCTGCTGCGCTCGATGAGAATTTTGGCGTGCTGCTGGCCGAGTTTACGGCGGGCGATCCGATGCGAGAAGGCGTATTGGGGTTTAGGGAGCAATGGAACGTAAAACACTACTGGGACTTCCCACGGAGTCAAGTGCGGGTGGCGTGAAATTTCTTCCTGGTGACGGTATTCCTTGCGGCTGACGCAAACCCGCGGGCATGGAACGAGGAACAGACTGCACATCTACTGCCGGGCTTATTGCACTTGGTGCGGCCCCAGATACCAACCGCTCAGCAGGGCTCCATTCAGTTACCGTGGCATCCACTGAATCCACATGGTTTTACCCGAGCTTGCCTGCTGCCGGTCTGACCTGTCCAAAGCATCTTCGATTTCACGTCTTGCAAGGAAATGATGATTTGTTAGGGGTGGTGTGCCCCAATGGCTCCCACGGTTTTCATGCGCCAGTAGGCATCGCGGCTGAAGGATTGACGCTGATGTGGTGAACATCAAAACGCTCGCCCTTGGTCATGACTGCCCACAAAATCCGGGCGTTTTTATTGGCCAGGGCCACCACAGCTTTTTGCCAGCCACTGCGCTCGCGCAGGCGCTGAACCCATTGCGTAATGGCATCGTCCTGGGCGTTCAGGCCCCTCAGGACGACGGACTTGGCACCCTGAATCAGCAGGGTGCGCAAGTACGTGCCGCCTCGCTTGGTGATGCTGCCCAGCGATGTCTTGCCACCGCTGGAGTGCTGGCGCGGTGTCAAGCCCAGCCAGGCGCCGAACTGCGCTGCGTTCTTGAACTGCTTGAAGTCGCCCACCGTTGCCACGACCGCTGAGGCCGTAACGGGGCCAATGCCCTTGAGTTCGGCCGCACGCTGGACCTGCTCGTCGTCCTTTTGGTGGGCAGCGATACGCTGGTCACACCATTTGAGATGTTCGTCGAGCTCTTGCCAGTGCTCCTGCGCCCTTTGCAGCACCAGCCGGGCCATGCTGGCAATATCGTTGCCCGCATCCTCAATCAGGTCGCTCAGATGCTGGCGTAGCACCTCTGGGCTTTGCGGCAACACCACGCCGAACTCGGCCAGCAACCCACGGATGCGATTGATGCAGGCGACTCGCTCCTCCTTGAGTCCTTCACGCAATCGGTGCACACACAGCATGCCTTGCTGGGCTATCGTCTTGGGCGGCACGAAGTTCATGTGCGGGCGCGAAGCGGCTTCGCAAACTGCTGCTGCATCGTTGGCGTCGTTCTTGCCGCTCTTGCCTTGAGTCCGGTACGGCGCCACGAACTGCGCCGCAATCATGCGGGCATCGAGGCCGCGCTCACGCAACTGGCGGCACCAGTGATGCGCGCCGGTGCACGCTTCCATCGCCACCAGGCAACCTGCGGGCAACTGGGCGCACCATTGCAGGAAATTTTCCCGTTTCATGGCTCGATTCGTTATCACTTTGCCCGCCAGGTCCACGGCATGGACCTGAATGAGATTTTTCGCCAAATCAACGCCGACTCGTGTAATGTTGCTCATGGGACTTCTCCTTCCAAAGTGGTTACAGATTGACTTTCCAACACGCCAATCCTGGCACTTGATGCCGTTACCGGGAAGTGGGAAGTCCCTTGGTATTCGGTTAAGGAATTTTGCTGCGCTGCAGAAGACGCGATACGGTCGCGGGATGGACGTTGAAGAGCCTGGCCGCTGCTGCTGCGGTTTTCTGACCCGTGTGGACCAGGCTCACGATTTCTTCTTGCTGGTCGGGCCTGAGCTTGTGGCGTCGCCCCCCAAGCCTGCCTTGCTTGCGCGCTTCATCGAGACCGCTGCGCGTGCGCTCGCGCAGCATCGCGCGCTCGAACTCGGCAAAGCTTGCGACGATTTGCATCATCATGCGGCCGCCGGCAGAGGTGGTGTCAATCGCTTCGGTCAGGCTGCGAAAGCCAGCCTGCGCCTGAGCAATTTTCTCCATCAGGCTCAACACATCCTTGAGAGAGCGTGACAGGCGGTCCAGCTTCCAGACCACCAGCACGTCATCCTTGCGCAACTGCCCGAGCAGGCGATGCAACTCCGGCCGGTCCCACCGGCCACCCGAGGCTCTCTCCTGAAATATCAGTTCACACCCGGCTGTTTTTAACGCGGCAATTTGTGCCGCCGTTTCCTGATCCTGGGTTGAAACGCGTGCGTAGCCAATGAGCATTAGTGCATAAACCTATTGCAAATGGATTCTATTTTGCAATACATTTGTGCAACACACAATGCCTTGATGGACGGTCCTTCAGTCATCGTTGCGCAAAGGAAGGTTTGTGCACGGTTTCTCCTATGGCAAAACGCATTGGCCAATGCGACGAGCACGGTCTTAACTGGGTTTTGCGTTCCGCTGCTCCCTAAACCCCGAACCCCTGAAGGGCTTGATGTTGCAGGCCAGCATACAGGTCAAATTCGAGGGGCCGGACAATGGCTTCGAGCGTGTCCAGCACGGTCAATGCCGCGGCGCCGTTGATGCCACGCTTTTCCAGCAGCGCGGGGAGGTACTTGCGCGCATCGGCATACGCCACGTCCGGTGCGAAGAACTTGACGTTTGAGGCATGCTCAAGCAGCAGCTGGCGCACTCGCTGGCCCAGCACGGCCCGGATCAGGATATTGGCATCAAGGACGATCGCCTTGCCATTCATGCTGGCCCAGCCTTGGGCTTTTTGCGGGCGGGCGCCTGTTGGCGCACGGCCTTGAATTCCGCGACCACCTCGTCCAAGTCAACGCCCTGCGTGGCCAGCAGCTGGTCGAGCACCTGGCTCGCCTGCTTCAGGGCCGCGATGTCGGCATCTGCCTGGCCTTGCGTGGGGATGAAATAGCCAACGGTTTGCCCATGGCGCGTGACGGCCACGGGCGTGCTCGAGGCGATGAACTCGGCCATGCCGGCACGGAATTGCCGAATGCCTACTTTGGTGGTTTCCATGGTCCTGCCTATGGTTTAAATTCGAAAGAATGTGAATCTTAGTGTACACAAATTATGCTATCAGCGATAGCATGTGCACAGATTGACCCGCCATAGGCATTGCTATTGACCCTGCACAGACACGCAGTCACTGTCTTTACCACAGCCATAAAGTAAACGCCCTACCCCAACAATGGAATGCGCAAAGCATGGCGGAGGCAACAAATGAGATGCCTGTGATCTTCGAGCGTCTTGGTGTAATACCAATCCCGTGTCATGAGATAACCGAAGCTGAAGGCAGCACTGCCCAGCTGCGGGAGCACAAAGAGCGGATGGCACCAGGGATTTGCGTGAAGGCATTCCAAGCGTCGCAGCAGGCATCCACAATCTGCTCATACCCGTCATAGCAGCGGTTGGCCAGGTGCCGGTCGCGCAGTTGCTGCCACACCTGCTCGGCCGGGTTGAGTTCGGGTGAACCCGCGGGCAGCGGCAGCAATGAGAGGTTGGAGAACTGGGGCAGTTTGGCGGTGGTATGCCACCCTGCACGATCGAGCACCAGCACCGCGTGGCGCCCCGCAGGAACGGCCTCGCTGATGGCCTGCAGGTGTAGGGTCATCGCCTCGGTATTGGCCTGCGGCAGGATCAGGCCAACAGCCGTATCGCGCTGCGCACAGACGGCGCCAAAGATGTATGCCGATTCGGACTGCTGCTGGCGCACCACCCGGGGCCGCGTTCCCTTGCGCGCCCACAGGCGCGTTTGCGTGCCGCGCTGGCCAATGCGCATTTCATCTTGAAACCAAACATCCACTTGCTCAGGCGCAATGCTCGGGGGCAGCGTTGCTGCGACTTCCTGGACGAAGTTTTTTTTTGAATTCGGCTTGTGCCACCGGATCGGCACTGGGACTGACGGCGCGGGCCGAAATCCATACCATGCCCAAGCGCTTCATGAGGTCATACACACCGTTCAAGCTGTAGGCAACGCCGAACTGCCGGTCCAACAACTGGCGAATATCTTTACCCCGAACCCGCCCACCGCCGCGTTCGCACTGGAGTTGTTCGACGGCCTGGCGAAACGCTTCTTCCTGTGCTTTGGCAAGGCGCTGCGTACTCCAGTCGTGCGGCATGCCGGCCAGACGGGCCACGCCGCCAGCGCTAAACCACTGCACCCAGCGCATGACGGCGTGACGGGTCAAGCGCAATGCAGCGGCCACTTCGGTATAGCTCTTGCCGTCCTTGAGGTGCGCCAGCGCGATCAATCGCAGTCGGCGGCGCCCATCCTTTTCCTTGTGGGCCAGACGGTCAAAGTCATAGGGCTGCAGCTGATCAATGATGTGCTGAGATAACATTTTCGTAACCTCCTGCGAGAGCCAAGACTGGTCAGACTCCGATCACTGACTTTGGTTCTTTCTCTGTCGGGATTGGTATAACGGCTTTTTAATTGCGTTTACGGCAAGCATCGCCTCCAAGCCCTTTGAACGACTTCCTTCGAACCTGACCTGCACATGGAGCAAGAAGCATCTCGATTCAATGTAATCTACCAACAACCCAACCCCGTCAATCAGCCGCACTTCTCCCCCCTGTCCGACCTCCCCGCCCCCGCTCGAGGCGAGAAAGAAAGATGAGGAGGCCCGAGGAGAGCAAACCCCCGGGCGGCTGCGCTCCTCAGCGGCCCGGGTGCATCGGCTGCAAAAGCTTGGCCAGCGCAGGCTACCCTCCTGGACAACTTCCCCCGCCCCTGCCTTGAGGGGAGCGAAGGGGGAATGAGGAAAACCGAAGTCGGGCTTGGCTTTTTAAGAGGGGCTGGCATGGGGCGGGTATGATTTGTGGGGTGGGTTTGTTGTAAATTCAATTTAGATGGGGTTATTGAATGAGTGACGTGCCTGTTTCGGACCCGGACGTGTTCTTTGCGTCCTGGCGGTCTGCCCGGTTGGCCCGCACCGACCTCAAACCCATGGGCGCGGCCGGTTTGACGCAAGCTTCGCTGGTCTGGCGCCACTGGCTGGCGTTTTGCACGGTGCACAGTTTGGCCTGGGACGCCGCGCGCAGCGCGGACATTGACAGGTTTTGCCAGGCCATCGGCCCGCGCTCGAGCCTCAAGAAAACCTCGCCCGTCACGCGGCGCCGCTACTGGCGCGTGCTGCGTGACCTGTACGACCATGCGCTGGCCAGCCGCCTCGTAGAGGCCAATCCGGCCGAGGGCGCCCAACCGCCGGCCACCGAGCGCGTGCCTTCGCTGGCGCTGTCCGGCCCCATGTGGGCCGCGCTGCACGAAGGCCTCTATGACAACTTTCCCGGCAGCGACGACTTCAAGGCCCGGCGCAACCGATTGGTGCTGCTGCTCATGATGCGCGCGGCCCTCACCGTGCGCGAGATCATCGGCTTGACGCTGGACTGCGCCAAGCCCTGCGCGGACTCGCCTGGGAGTCCTGCCGGGTCTGCCCCCCTGTACGCCCTGTGTGTGCGCAAGGCGGGCGGCGGGCACGAACGCGCCTTGCTGCTCGACCTGCAGACCAGCCGTGCGCTGCACGACTGGCTCGAGGTGCGCCCGGCGGGCCTTCCTGCCCTGCATCCGGGCAGCCGCCTGATTGTGGGCGACCGCATTGGCCGCGCCATTGCGCCCAACGGTCTGTACAACATCTGCCAGGCGCATCTGGCGCGCTGCTTGGTGGAAAAAGGCTTGCTGGCCGACCCAATGCCCCACAGCGTTCTCGATCCGGGCGCTCTCGCCCACATGGGGCCCAACACGCTGCGCAACACCTGCATCGCGATGTGGTTCAACGCCGGCGTGCCGCTGGCCGAGATCCAGCGCCGCTGCGGCTTCAAGGACGCCAGCGTCATGAGCCGCCTGGGCGCACACCTCGTGCAGCCCTTTCCGCTCTGAGGCGCCGTAATGCATCCACTGGGAAACCCAAAGAGCGATGGCTCAGGCCTGGAGCGGCTGTGGCGGCAGGTGTGCGCCTCACGCGGCACGCCCGCGCCCGATCCGGCGCGGCTCGCCGGCTTCATGGAGCGGCTGGGGACGCACGAGCGGCACAGGCTTGAAAGCGTCCTGCTTCTAGCCGCGCGTGGACGGGAACAGCCGGGCGACCTTAGTCTGCTCAGCTGGGCCGCAGCCTGCACGCGCCCTGCCCTGCTGGGCCAGCTCCAAGGTCACGGCCTGGCCTTCACCAGTGCCGGCCTGTTCGCCTGCGGCCTGAAGCTGCGGGAAGAAGGCTGGGACATGCAGCCACGCCTCGCGCAGCTGGTAGACAACCCTGCGGACGTGGACACGCTGCGCGCCTTGCTGCCCGCCGTGTTGCCCATAGGACCCAGTCAAGCTGAAGAGGACCCGCCGAAAGAGGCCGGACCAGACAGCCATGAAGACATGGCCGTGGACAAGCCATTTTTCCCCTGGCCCGATGACGATGACAGCTCGCCCGATGGCCATGCGCCCGGCTGGGAGGGGAAACCCATGGACGACATGCCGGCCGCGTCCGCCTCAAGCCCGTCGGGGGCCCTGCCCGTGCTGCCGACCCGCTTCGAGCGCCAGCGGCCTGAGCCTTTTACCAACTCCTCCGGCGCGGCCAGCGCCGGGCACTCCCCGGAAGAACCCCGGCTGCGCCTGCGCCTGTTCGGCAAGTCGGCCGCGCACACGCTGGAGGTCACCCCACACCGCCGGGGCCGCGATTTTATGGGCGTGCACGTGGTCAGCATCGACTCGGCCCATGCCCTTGGCGCCGGCGCGGGCTACGCCTGGGAGCGCAAGCTGGTGATCCAGCTCACGCCCGAGGAAATGCCCGCCGTCATCGCCACCTTGATGGGCCTCACGCCCTCGGTGCGCTTTGGCCACCACGGCGCGGGGCGCGACAAGTTTCTCGAGGTGCGCCGCCAGGCGGACGGCCTGGTGATCGTCACGGGTGAGCATGCGGCCGTCTACCCGGTGCCCGTGCCCGCCGCTACCCTCTACTACGTGCTGGACCTATTTTGCCGGGCCATGGCGATGAGCATGGGCGTGGACAAGCCCGGGCGCAGCGTCCCGGACATCATCATGCTCGTCAAAAGCGCGCACGGGTTTTGACTGCATTGAGGGCCATGCATGTCTTAAACGACATGTTTTCAAACGCCATTTCTTGACTTCAAAAGCCAATTGACACACTACCCAATGGGAAGTAATATGGGCGACCTTATGCCAAGCCGAAACAGACCTCTCGCACCCTCAAAAGTAGATTCAGTATTTGGTGACATTGTTCAGCTTATCGAAGCTGCCCGCCAACGCGCCTACCAGGCCGTCAACACCGAACTCATTGACCTGTATTGGAAGGTTGGGAGCATCATCAGCCGGAAGATTGCTGCCGCTGAGTGGGGTGATGGCGTGGTCGATCAATTGGCTGACCATCTTGCAGTGACTCAGCCGGGTCTTCAAGGCTTTACACGTCGCAATTTGTTTCGAATGCGTCAGTTTTATGATGCCTACAAGGATGATGAAAAAGTGTCACCACTGGTGACACAATTGCCTTGGACGCACAATCTGATCATCCTCGGGCAAAGCAAGCGGCCAGAAGAGCGAGAGTTCTACCTGCGCATGGCGATTCGGGAAAAATGGAGCAAGCGCGAGCTTGAGCGCCAGTTCAACGCTTCCTTGTTTGCGCGCATTGTTCTGAATAAATCAAAAGTTTCGCCGCTGGTGACACTCACCCACCCGGATGCTGGAGCCGTTTTCAAAGACAGCTACGTGGTGGAGTTTCTGAGCTTGCAAGAAGGTCACAGTGAATCCGATCTGCACAAAGGCTTGTTGTCCCGTCTCAAGACATTTTTACTGGAATTGGGGCGAGACTTTTGCTTCGTTGGATCTGAGTTTCCTGTGCAAGTGGGTGATCGCGATTTTGCACTTGATCTTGTGTTTTTCCACCGAGGGTTAAATTGTTTGGTTGCCATCGAGCTGAAGGTGGTTCGATTTGAACCCGAACACCTGGGCAAACTCAATTTCTACCTTGAGGCTCTGGACCGCGATCACCGCAAGGCGCATGAAAACCCGGCCATTGGTGTCTTGCTGTGCGCAAGTAAAAACGATGAGGTTGTTGAGTACGCTTTAAGCCGATCACTCTCGCCGGCCTTGGTTGCGCAGTACCAAACCCAGCTACCAGACAAGAAACTGTTGCAGGCCAAACTGCATGAGTTCTATGCGCTCAACATGGATAAAGGCCATTGATGGCGACCCAACAGGAATACCTGCGCCAAGTAGCGACTGCCCTTGGCCTGTCCCAAAAGGCTCTGGCCGCGCGTATGGGTGCGCCCTGGACAACGTTCGAGAAATGGCTTTTACCGCCTACATCAACCAACTCAAGGGAGATGCCTCAGATCGCATGGAACCTGGCGCGGGAAATCCTCGAGCATGAAGAACTGAAAGCCAAGCTGAGGGTCGGCCGGGATTCCGACGGAATCCGGCATTTTTTGACGTAACCAGGCCTGCAGTTCGATCTGGGCACGCCGCAAGGCAAGCTCATCGCGTCGCTCATGTCCGTTCTGGCCGAATTCGAGCGGGATCTGCTGCGCGAGCGCGTGCGCTCGGGCATTGCCACCAGTTCAAGCGCGCGGCGTGCGCTTGAACTGGTGGCTGCTGGGCAGTCGTACCGGGAGATCGGACTGCGGCTGGGCATCAGCAAGAACACGGTGCTGGCCATCGTCAAGCGCCATCGTGCAGAGCAGGCTGGGCCATAGCGCTCAGCGATCCGGCCGAGTCAAGAATGCGGCTTGCAGTCGCGCCACGCAGGCACTTTTACCAATCAGAACAACAGCTTGGATTGAAAAACGCCGGATTCCGTCGGAATCCCGGCCGACCCTCATGTAGTTCCGGATCACCTGCGCATCCCGCCCCACCGTGGAGACAAAGTACCCTCGCGCCCAGAAGCTCTGCTCGGTAAAGTTCCTCTTGCTCTCCCCATACACCCGCGCCAGATGCATCGCGCTTTTCCCCTTGATATAGCCCACGACTTGCGACACGGCATATTTCGGCGGTATCGCAATGATCATGTGCACATGTGAGTATTCCGGACCAACGTGACCGGTGATTCCGGGATCGTGACCGACATTCCGGTGAACGTGACCGGAGGGATTCCGGCAACGTGACCGCTGATTCCGACGAACGTGACCGATGTCTTTGGTCACGACAGTCGGCACGGCGGTATACGCCGTCGGCACGGTGTTGCGCATGAACGAAACCCGGCGTGGCGTGTAGCTTCGATGCTTTTTGCAAAGAGACACATGCCCGCCTTAAGGATCAATATGCGCAAACTCAAAGACGCCCTGCGTCTGAAATTCGAGGGTGGACAGTCCCATCAACAAATCGCCGGTGCCCTGGGGCTCTCCAAAGGTGTCGTCACCAAATACGTGGGCCTGGCCGTCGCCGCCGGGCTGGACTGGCCGGCCATTTCAGCCCTGGACGAAGCCGCGCTGGAGCGACGCCTGCTGGCGTCGTCTCGCGCCAGCCAGACCTATGCGCAAGCCGACTTCGGGCGGCTTCACCAGGAGCTTGGCCGCAAGGGTGTGACGCTCATGCTGCTGTGGGAGGAATACTGCGCCCAGGTCGGCGACGAGCACCGTGCGGACTGGCCCCTGAAGCCCTGGCGCTACTCGCAGTTTTGCGAGAACTACCGCCAGTTTGCCAAACGGCTCAAACGCTCGATGCGCCAGGTCCACCGCGCCGGTGAGAAACTCTTCATCGACTATGCCGGCCCGACGCTGGCCCTGAGGGTGCACGGGCAGGAAATTGGCCGCGCCAACCTCTTTGTGGCGGCCATGGGCGTGTCGGGCTACTGCTTTTGCCTGGCTACGCCCGCGCAGACGGCACGCGACTGGCTGGGCGCCACCGCGCAGGCGTTGACCTTTTATGGCGGCGTGCCCCAGCTCATCATCCCCGACAACCCGCGCGCCCTGGTGACCAAGGCCGACCGCTACGAGCCGCTGCTGACCGACAGCGTGCAGGACTTTGCCCGTCACTACGGCTGCAGTGTGCTTCCTGCGCGCGCTTATCACCCACAGGACAAACCGAAGGTCGAGCTGAGCGTTTTGCTGGTCGAGCGCTGGATCCTGGCACGCCTGCGCAAGCATCAGTTCACCAGCGTGGAGGAGGTCAACGACGCCATCACCCCCTTGCTGCACTGGCTCAACCAGCGTGCCTTTCAAAAGTTGCCCGGCAGCCGCGCCAGCGTGTTCGCGCAGATCGACGCACCGGCCCTGATGGCCCTGCCGCTGCAGCCCTGGGAATGGGCGGTCTTCAAGACGGTGCGCGTGCACATCGACAGCCACGTCGAATTCGAGGGCCACCGCTACAGCGTGCCCAACGCCCTGGTTGGCCTGGCGCTGGAGTTGCGCGTCACCGCCCATGCGGTAGAAGTCTTGCACCGTGGCAACCGGGTGGCCAGCCACATGCGCTGCGCCCACAAAGGCAGCTTTACCACCGTGATTGAACACCTGCCCGAGCGCCACCAGCACCAGGCGCAGTGGACGCCCGAGCGGCTCATCGCCTGGGGCGCGCGTATTGGGGTGGCCTGTGCGGCCACGGTGCAAAAGATGCTGCAGCGCCAACCCCATCCCGAGCACGCCTACCGCGCCTGTTTGGGCCTGCTGTCCCTCTCCAAACGCTACGGCGACGCCAGGCTGGAGGCGGCCTGCACCTTGGCGTTGAGCTTGGGCACCAGCAAATACACCCACATCCGCGACATCTTGCTCAACCGGCGCGACCTGCTGCAAGCGAGCACCACGCCAGAGTGGACATCGCCCGCACACGCCCACGTGCGTGGCGCGAACTACTACCAATGAAACCCTTTACAGAGAATTCCAAAATGATGATGAACACCACCTTGAATCAACTGCGCAGTCTGCGCCTGGAAACCATGGCCCAGGCGCTGGAGCACCAGCTCCAGCAAAGCGGCATCGGCGCCATGAGCTTTGAAGAACGGCTGGCCTTGCTGGTCGACCGGGAGGTGCATGGCAGGCAAGACCGGCGCTGTGCGCGATTGCTCAAAACCGCCAAACTCAAATACCCGCAAGCGGTCATAGAAGATTTGGACAGCCGCAGCACCCGGGGCATTGAACGCAGCGCGGTGATGAGTCTAGTTTTGGGCGAATGGGTCAATGCCGGGCACGCCGTGCTGATCACCGGAGCCACCGGCGCGGGCAAGTCCTGGCTGGCGTGCGCGCTGGCCCAGCATGCCTGCCGGCGTGGCCACAGTGCGCTGTACCTGCGGGTTCCCCGCTTGGGCGAGGAACTGCGCATTCGCCACGCCAACGGCACCTTTACGCGCTGGCTGGACACGCTCAAAAACACGGACGTCTTGCTGCTCGACGACTGGGGCATGGCCGCCATGGACAGTCAAACCCGGGCCGATCTGCTGGAGATCATTGACGACCGGGCCAGCCAGCGCGCCACCGTCATTACCAGCCAGTTGCCCATTGAGCACTGGCACGAGTGGATAGGTGACCAAACTGTGGCCGATGCCATGCTTGATCGGCTCATGCAAAACCATCACCGCTTCACGCTCACGGGCGAATCGCTGCGTAAAAAAAACCCGCCCGCAAAAGGGATCGCCGACAAGTAGGCCCCCACGGCCAGGGGGCCTCCGGCGGCCTGGCAGGGGCCTATTCGTTCAAAAAATTCAATTCCACAGAAGGGCAAAACAGCCGGGAAAGCGGGCCGGCATAAAATCAAAACGCGCAACACCGACCCCCGGTCACGTTCGCCGGAATGCCGGTCACGTTGCCGGAATCAGCGGTCACGTTCACCGGAATACGCACACATGATCACGCATCACATGCCCCTCTTCTATGCGGCTCTCCAATGCCTGCGTTCCATCAAGCACTTGGCGCACCTGCTCGATCGTGCGCACTTGGGCTTCGTTCATGTCGATCACCATCCGTTCGATGATCGACCACCTCGCACACCAGCTGCCCGTCAGCCAGAGCCGCGCCCCACCCAGCCCCCTCCAGGCTCAGACCTCGTTGGAAAAGACCCATGTTCGACATCGACCAGATTCCGTCACATAATCACTCGCGACATGAGGAGACTCCACGATGAAGACATCATCTGAATCGGACGCCCTGCGTGCCCTGTACCAGAGCTGGACCGACCGCATGACGGCGAATTCGGCGCTGACCATTGCCGACCTGCGCAGCCTGTTCGACGAGTGGCACCAGCCCACGCGGGAACCCGAGGGCGTGACCTACAAGTCCGAGACGCTGGCCGGGGTCGACGGTATATGGGCGCTTCCCCTCGGCGCCGACACTTCGAAGGTCGTCCTCTACACGGACGGCGGTGGCTTCGCGGTCGGCTCGGCATCGAGCCACCGCAAGCTCGCCGGCCACCTTGCCAAGCACCTGGGCGTGACCGCCTTCGTGATCGACTACCGGCGCGCGCCCGAGCATCCCTTCCCGGCCCAGATCGAGGACGCGACTGCGGTCTATCGCCAACTCCTCGCACGGGGCTTCAAGGCGCAAGACATCACCACCAGCGGCGACTCCGCCGGCGGCAATCTGGCCATCTCGACGGTGCTCCAGCTGCACGCCCAGGGCGTGGCCTTGCCGGGCGCCGTGATCGCCTTTTCGCCGTGGCTGGACATGGAGCACGTCGGCGCGACCCTGGCCAGCAACGACGCCTCCGACGCGCTGGTGAAGAAGCCCGTCCTCGAGGCCATGTCGGGCATGTTCCTGGGCGAGAAGGGCTCGCGCACTGACCCGCTGGCGAACCCGCTGAAGGCCGATTTCAAAGGCTTCCCGCGCCTCTACGTCACCGCCGGTTCGGCGGAGACGCTGCTCGACAACGCCACCGACCTGGCGCGGATCGCCAAGGCCGCCGGCGTGGACGTGATGCTCTCGGTGGTGGACGGCATGCAGCACGTGTATCCGCTCCTCGCAGGCAGGTCCCAGAGGCCGACGACGAAATGCGCCGCGTTGCGAAGTGGTTCAAGCGTCTCTGACCCTTGCCGAATCAGATCCAAAGGACATCCGAGGGCTCACGACAGGCTCCGGTAATCGCCCGCTTCATTCAACCCAGACCAGCACGCCCGCAACGGCGAGTCACAAGACGAGGAAACAGATCATGAGAGACACGAATCACTACGATGCCATCGTTGTCGGCGCCGGCTTCGGCGGCCTGTACGCGCTGAGGAAGCTGCGCGACGATTTGCGGCTGAAGGTCCGCCTGTTCGACAAGGCCAGCGGCGTGGGGGGCACCTGGCACTGGAACCGCTACCCAGGCGCCCTCTCCGACACCGAGACCTTCGTCTACTGCTACTCCAACGACAAAGATCTGTTGCAGGAGTGGGACTTCAACACCCGCTACATCACGCAGCCGCAGGTTCTGCGCTACCTCGAATATGTCGCCGACCGGTGGAATCTGCGCGACGACATCCAGCTCAACACGGGCGTCACGAAGGCACATTTCGACGAGTCCGCGAACCTGTGGGAAGTCGCAACCGACACCGGCGAAAGCTATACCGCCAAGTTCATCGTCACGGCCCTTGGCCTGCTCTCGGCGACCAATGTTCCAGACTTCAAGGGCCTGCAGTCCTTCCAGGGCGATTGGTACCACACGGGCAATTGGCCCCAAGGCGTGAGCCTGGAGGGCAAGCGGGTCGGTGTCATCGGCACCGGCTCCACCGGTATCCAGGTCATCACCGCGATCGCGCCCGAGGTCGGCCACCTGACTGTCTTCCAACGCTCGCCTCAATATAGCGTCCCGGTTGGCAACGGGCCTGTCAGCCCCACATATGTCAAGTTAGTCAAAACGTACTACGACGAGATTTGGGACCAGGTGAAGGACTCAACCGTCGCCTTCGGCTTCAGGGAAAGCTCGGTGCCTGCTATGAGCGTTTCCGAGGAGGAGCGTAAGGCGATCTTCCAGAAAGCGTGGGACCTCGGTGGAGGCTTCCGCTTCATGTTCGAAACATTCGCCGACATCGCGACGAACGAGGAGGCGAACAAGTGCGCCCAGGATTTCATCAAGGCCAAGATTGCCGAGATCGTCAAGAACCCCGCGACGGCACTCAAGCTGATGCCCAAGGACTTGTACGCCAAGCGACCGCTATGCGACAGTGGCTATTACGCGACGTACAACCGTGACAACGTGGAACTGGTCGACGTGAAGGAGAACCCGATCGCCGAGATCACGCCGCAGGGCGTGCGAACCGAAGACGATGTCGAGCACGCGCTCGACGTGTTGATATTCGCGACCGGGTTCGAGGCCGTCGACGGGAACTACACGCGGGTAGACATTCGCGGCCGCGGCGGCGAACCCATCAAGGAGCACTGGAGTAACGGGCCCACCAGCTACCTCGGCATTGCCACCGTGGGCTTCCCGAACATGTTCATGATCCTGGGACCGAACGGCCCGTTCACCAACTTGCCGCCATCGATCGAAACTCAGGTCGAGTGGATCTGCGACCTGATCAAGGAGGTGCACTCGGCCGGCCTCCCAGTCGTGGAAGCCACTCGGGAGGCAGAGGACGGCTGGACCAACACCTGCCGGGAGATCGCCAACATGACGCTGTTCCCGAAGGCGGAGTCGTGGATCTTCGGCGCCAACACCCCCGGCAGACCCAACACAGTGATGTTCTATATGGCCGGTTTGGGCGAGTACCGCCGACAGTTGAACGATGTGGCGGACAACGGCTACGCGGGCTTCGTATCCCGAAAGGGGGGTGCGCCAACGGCTGTTCGGGCCGCTCGAGCTGGGTTTCGACAAAGGCCGTTGCACGGTTCAGTCCAGCACGCTTCGCCTGCCGAGCTCGGCCGTGCCTCGGCCGGCTGACCTAGTCAAGCTCTGTGGCGCGCTGGGCGCGCCAAGGAAGCCGGCGACCAGATCGCCCGCATCAGTGCTTGGTACCGGGGCTAGAGCGGCTCCGCTCTGACTAGCAAAAAATGCCAAGGGAAAATTCCCGAGTTACGTGGGGTACGACTATTGCCAGTCAGGGTGATTCCTAGCCCGCCCGTTTGACCATCCCCGATCCTAAGGGACTTGCCGGGAAATAAAGAACCCCGCCCCAAGGGGCGGGGTTCTTTATCGCGGCTTCCAATCCCGCAGGGTCGGCCGCCATGTACGCCAGCTCCTGACACGCCTCGGGCTTCGCATCGCTGAACGGCCCCAGGCAATTGAACTGTATGCGGCTGGTCATCACATATTGAATCAGTAGCGTAGCCAGGCGACGATGGTGTCCACCAAGAACTCAAGTGGACACCTCATGGAACACTCCAAAACGCTTGCCCGACGGCCTCACAGCGAGGCGTTCAGGACGCAAGTTTTGAGCGAATGCAGCCAGCCAGGCGCTTCCGTCGCAGCGATCGCACTGGCCCATGGGCTCAACGCCAATCTCGTGCATAAATGGCGCCGCAAGGCCCGCCAGGCGCCGGCGGACGGCAGGCCCGAATGTGCCGGCTTCGTTGCACTGGCCTTGCCCTGTGCACAGCAGGCCGCATCCGCGCTGCCGGACATTCATATGGAACTGCGCCGAGGCGCCGCCACTATTGAAGTGCGCTGGCCCGTTGCTGCCGCGGCAGAGTGCGCGGCCTGGCTACGCGAGTGGCTGCGATGATCCGCATCGACGCGCTATGGCTGGCAACGGCTCCCATCGACATGCGCATGGGAACGGAGCGCTTGCTGGCCCGGGTGGTGCAGGTGTTCGGGGTTGCCCAGGCCCACCATGGATACCTGTTTGCCAACGCCCGTGGCAACCGCATCAAACTATTGCTGCACGATGGCTTCGGCCTGTGGTGTGCGGCGCGCCGGCTCAATCAGGGTGGTTTTGAATGGCCACGCGGTGGTGCCGATATGGCGACATCCATCACATTGACCAAGCCGCAATTCGATGCGCTGGTGCTCGGCCTTCCCTGGAGTCGGCTGGAACAAATGCAGACCATTACGCACTTGTGACGACTGTGGCGCAGCCGGTGTCGCAGGGCAATTGGCAGATGCCCTAGTTCCAATCGCTGTGCGCCTTTTGCACAATGACAGCATGCTCAACGTGCACACCCTCAGCGCTCAGGACTTCGTCGGTCTGGGCCCTGAGGCCGCTGCAGCGTTGGCGGCCAAGGTCCTCCAGCACATTGGCCAGCAAAGCCAGCAAATTGACTCGCAGGCCAAGGCCATCGAGTTCAAGGAAGCGCGTATCCAGAGCATCTTGTTTGAGCTGCGCCGCCTGAAGGCTTGGCGATTTGATGCCAAGACCGAGCGCATGAATGCCGAGCAGCGCCAGTTGTTTGAAGAAACGCTGGCGGCCGACCAGGCGGATCTGGAAGCACAACTTGCAGCACTGAAGGCGGCTGCCAAGGATTCTGGCGACACGGCAGACACCGAGCATGACGCCCGCCGCAAGCCCAAACGTCAAGCCCTGCCAGAACACCTCAAACGTGTGGAGCACCACCACGAGCCAGAGAACACAACCTGCGGATGCGGTCAGGCCATGGTGCGTATCGGTGAAGACGTGAGCGAGCGCCTGGACATCATTCCAGCCGAATTCTTCGTGCACCGCCACATCCGCGGCAAGTGGGCCTGCAAGTGCTGCCAGACCTTGGTACAAGAGCCGGTGGAGCCGCACATCATTGACAAGGGCATGCCCACGGCCGGGTCTGGTGGCGCACACTGCCGTGAGCCGCTTCGTCGATCACATTCCGTATTACCGGCAGGAACAAATCAACGCCCGCTCTGGCGTTCACACGCCGCGCTCCACGCTGGCATCGTGGTCTGGCCAGGCAGGCGCTGCCCTTGTGCCCCTGTATGCGGCGCACCGGGAGTTTGTCCTCAACTGCGCGGTGGTGCATGCCGACGAAACCCCGGTGGCCATGCTGGACCCTGGTGCGGGCAAGACCAAAAGGGCCTACATCTGGGCCTATGCTCGAAGCGGCTTTGATGTTTCTCCAGGCGTGGTTTATGAGTTCTGCCTGGGCCGAGGGGCCAAGTACCCGCTTGAATTTCTCAAGGGCTGGTCGGGCACGCTGATCTCCGACGGATACGGGGTATACGACCAAGTCCTCAAGCAGCAGACCCGTGTCGGCGCAGCGTGTTTCGCGCACGCACGCCGAAAGTTTGATGAACTGGTCAAGGACCGCCTGAGTCCGGTGGGCACGCAGGCGATACAGCGCATTGCCGCGCTCTACCAGATCGAGCGCCAGGTCAAAGGCTTGTCGCCCGAAGATCGACTCTCTATCAGGCAATCGAGCGCAAAGCCGCTTTGCGAGGATCTGCACGCCTGGCTGAAGCGGGAGAGGCAACGCGTGCCCGAGGGCAGTGCCACGGCCAAAGCGATTGACTACAGCCTGAACCGCTGGGAAGCGCTGACCACTTATCTGGCCGACGGCAACGTCCAGATTGATAACAACCATCTCGAAAATCTGATTCGGCCATGGGCAATGGGGCGCCGGGCATGGTTGTTTGCCGGCAGCGAACTAGCCGGCCAGCGAGCCGCCGTCGTGATGAGTTTGTTGCAGTCGGCAAAGCTGCATGGCCATGACCCCTGGGCTTATCTGAAGGACGTGCTGAGCAGGCTGCCTGGCCACATGAACTCTCGCATCGACGAACTACTGCCTCACCGCTGGCAACGGCAATCCTGAATCGGCAGCGCGGTCAAGGTGCCGTGCCAAGACGCTTACGCTGCTGGAGCAGTACATGCTCGACGAGAGCAGCAACAAACAGCGCCGCCGCCGCACAGGCGCGATGTCGCTGTCCGAGATGACCACGATTGTGGTGCTGTTTCACACGATGCGTGGCCGGCAGTTCAAAGCGTTTTACGCTGGCATCGTGTGCCGCTTCATGACTGCGGAGTTTCCCCGCCGGCTGTCCTACGCGCGCTTCGTGGCGCTGATGCCACGCTGCGCGGTGGTGCTGGCGGCCTTGTTCGAGACGCTCAAGGGCACATGCACGGGCTTGTCAATTGCCGACGCCACGCCGCTGGCCGTTTGCGACAACCTGCGTATCCAACGTAATAAGGTTTTCAAGGGCATTGCCCAGCGCGGCAAATCGTCCACCGGGTGGTTTTATGGCTTGAAGTTGCACGCGGTCATCAACCAGCGCGGCGAGTTGTTGGCCATCAAGGTCACCTTGGTAAGGTCAATTGAACCGCAAGGGACTGCTGACCATCACCTCAAACCTGTTTGGCACCCTGTACGCCGACAAGGGCTACGTGGGCAAGGAGTTTTCGCACAAGATGAAGGACAAGGGCATCGATCTGGTCACGCGGGTACGCAAGAACATGAAAGCGGTCGTGCATTCCGAGTTTGACCAGGTGCTGCTGCGCAAACGCTCGCTGGTGGAAACGGTCTTCGATGAGCTCAAGAACCTGTGCCAGATTGAACATACCCGCCATCGTTCACTCTCGAACTTTGCCGTCAACCTCATGGCCGGCATCGTGGCGTATTGCCTTTCTCCGGTCAAGCCTCGCATCGCAGTATGGGACTCTCGGAACCCCCTGGCTGTGAACTGACTCCTTCCTTATCCAGAATTCAGGGATACTGTTGGCGAATTGATGGATCATGTTGCCAGTCGGGCGAAACGCGATGTTCGTGTTTTCTCCCGAGGCTGGCCGGTAAGCCATGCCGTGATCCGCTCGACATTCATGGCAACGGCTGTTGCCACATGCTGCAGGCTCGTTTTGGCCAATCCTCGGTACGTACTCCTGCTCGATGAGTTGGCCTACGGCCGTCCGGCTCCACAGGAAAAAATCCATCTTGAACTGCTCAGGGCGTTGATCGATGATGCTGCGCTGAAGGCTGTCTTCCTGATCCTGGCTCAGGGTGCGCCCCAGACCTTGACTGCGCCCACGCAAGGCCGGTCGTATTGCTGGCCAGCCGCCCTCCACGAACAGGTCGATGCAACTGCGCACAGCCGGGTAGCTCAAACCCGTCATGGAGACAATTTGCATGACGCCCATTGCCCTTTTATGCAGCCTCAGGACTTGCTTGCGCCGCTCGTGAAGCTACTCCAGCGTCTGCTTTCTTGCATTTTCTTTTTCCATCTTTCTTCGATAGAGAAAATTCAATAAAGTTCATACTTCATTGGGCCGGATCAATAGGCTCCTCGCCCGGCACCCCGGCACCCCGGCACCCCGGCCCCCCGGGGTCAGCGACCGGATTCACGACAGGTCGCTGCAATCGACGCTGCCTCTTCCCGCAGAATTCTTGCCACCGCCAGGTAGCGATCGTTGTCCATCAACCGGCTCGAGATCGCCGAAACGCTCAACGCCGTGTGCGGTGTGCCGGCCGCGGCGGGAATGGCGACGCCGACACCGCTGAGGTAGGGCAGCACGTTGACAGGCATCAACGCAAAGCCGTGCTGGCGGGCGTCGCACACGGCCTGTTCGAGAGTCATCCCGTACAGCGCTTCGTAAGCCGCGTTCTGACTCTGGTTGAGGCGAAGGATCGCACTGCATTCATCAGGCGGTGAGCTGGCCAACAGCGCCAGCCCGCCGACGGCAGCGCCCAGCGGACGGCGGGCACCGATATCGATGGTCAGCACCTTGACAGGGTAGGAACCCTCGCGCCGGTCGATGCATACGGCGTCAAGGCCACTGCGCTGCACCAGATACACCGTGTCGCCTGTTTCCCGCGCGATGCGGTCGAGCGAGGGCGCGGCGATGGCCGGCATGTCGATGCCACGGGCGGCGGCCAGCCCTAACTCGTAAGTAAGGTGGCCAAGCAGGTAGCGATGATCGTTAGCTTGCTGCCGCACTAGGCCCTCGGCGACCAGCCCCTGCAGGATGCGGCGCACCGTTGGCCGCTCCAGGCCCGAATGCAGCGTCAGGTCAACCAGCCGGGCGCCTTGATGATTGGAATTGGCGATCAGCCGCAACAAAAGGGCGCTGCGCGCAATGAGCTGGGTACCAGGAGGCCTTGCCATTCAGTGCAGTCTATCACGCAGTGGCCACTATGTGGACGTCGCGGCGCCCTTGGCCGGTCCACAAGGCGGATTCATTCCTACACTTCCTATACACCTCGCACATGACTCTACTCATGGCCGAAGCGTGGCTCGCACCGTTGGGTCGACATCAAATATTTTTAACTGGAGACGCTTTAATGAACTCGCAACCCTGGTATCGCACCACCACCCGTTGGCGGCAAACCAACTTGGTCGAAATCGATCCCGCGCGCTATGACGATGCCTTCTTAGAAAAATTCTCGATGAAAAAGACCCTTATCGCTCTGGCTGCACTCGGTGCAATGGCCGGTGTTGCACACGCCCAATCTACCGTAACCCTGTACGGCGTTGCTGATGCTTATGTTGGTCAAGTCACCACCAAAACCCAGGTTGGCGCTGCCGCAGAAACCAGACTCAGCCAAAACGTGGTCAACGGCAGCGGCCTGAGCAGTTCACGCTGGGGCCTGCGCGGTGCTGAAGACCTCGGCGGCGGTTTGTCCGCAGTGTTCACGCTGGAAGGCGCCTTTGATATTTCCACCGGCGCTGTCGCTACCATTGCTCCCCAAGGTAACACCCTGTTTGGCCGTCAGGCATTCGTCGGCCTGAAAGGCGGTTTCGGTACCGTCAGCCTGGGTCGTCATACCACCGCTTACGACACCTTGCGCGGCATAACTAACAACATCTACAACTCCCCCACTTTTGCTACCACGGCGAGCGTGTGGGGCGTTGGCGTTCAGGATTACCAGGTCCGTGCCAGCAATTCCGTTGCCTACACCTCGCCAGACTTCGCCGGCATCAGCGGTGCAGTCGTTTACGGCCTTGGCGAGAACAAGACCGCTACGACCGATGCTGAAAACAGCGCCAGCTTGCACATCAAGTACGCCAACGGCCCTTTGCTGGTGGGTTACGCGCACCAGCGCGAAAAACAAGTCGCCGGCGGCAACTTTTTCGGCACGTCCACGGGTGTACCAGCTCCTGTTACTACCGTTACCGATACCCGCAAGTACAACTCGCTGGGCGCTTCCTATAACTTCGGCGTTGCCAATCTGACCGGTGGCTACAACACTGCCAAGAGCAATACTCGCAAAGACAAGGAATACCAACTCGGCGTGAGCGTACCGTTTGGTGCTGCTGCCCTGGCAGCCGGTTACAGCCGCGCCAAGAGCGAAGGCGCCGCTGGCCTGGCCGCCCTCAAGGGCACTGGCTTCACCCTGCTCGGCACGTACAACCTGTCCAAGCGCACGACCGCGTATGCTGCCGTGATCAACACCAAGCGTGAAAGCGGCACGACAGCAGCATTCACGACCACCAAGGTCCTGACCTCTGCTGTTGGCATTCGCCACACGTTTTAATTTCCAGATAGCGTCTGCTAGCCGTTAAAAGAAATGAAACCCCAACGTGGCAACACGGTGGGGTTTTACAGGCAAGAAAGTCCTCGAATTCAAAGTGCGCTGGTTTGATGACTTTTTACCCGGCGGTCTCAAATCTGAAGTGCAGCACCCTTTCAACAATGAAGTTTTTTGGAGAAAAAAATGATTCATCTATTCAGTCCTCTGAACACCAGCAGGGTTTGTGTCCGAGTATGCACGTATTTCGTCTGCGCATTTGCCATGCTTGCCTTCGCGCACTCAGCCGCCGCTGCTGACCCTTACCCAACTCGACCTGTGACTATCGTAGTGCCCAATGGCCCGAGTGGTCCGACGGATAAGTTGGCGCGCTCCCTGGGACAAAAGCTGGCACTGCGGCTTGGACAGAGTGTCATCATCGACAACCGAGGTGGCGCGGGCGGCACCATTGGTGCGGAGTCTGTGGCTCGCGCCCGAAACGATGGCTACACCTTTCTTCTGGCAACCACCGGCACGCAAGCCATCGCTCCCGCGCTCTATGATAAGTTGCGCTACGATACGGAAAAAGACTTCGAGCCCGTCGCGTTTCTGACCTCGACGGCAAACGTGGTTGTCGTGCGCAGCAGCCTCGGCATCAAAGACGTCCATGAGCTTGTCGCGCTGGCCAAGCGCGAGCCCGATCGTCTCAGCTATGGTTCTTCCGGAAACGGGTCCTCGAATCACCTCGCTGCGGAGATGTTCAAGAGCATCACCGGAACCGAGATCAAGCATGTTCCCTACAAGGCGATTTCACCGCTGCGGATGGATCTCTGGGAAGGACGAATCGATCTGGTGTTCGCTTCCGAGGTCACCGCGCTCAACGACTTCATCCAGCCGGGCAAGGGGCGCGCGCTGATGGTGTCTGGCGATACGCGATCGGCACTCTTTCCGAATGCGCCGTCCGCGAAAGAAGCCGGCATGAAGAGCTATGACCTCTCTGCATGGTGGGGTCTCATGGCGCCAGCCGGAACGCCCGCCCCCATCGTTGAGCGAATGAACAAGGAGCTGGTGGCGATCCTCGCGTCACCGGAGATGAAGAAAGAGATGGTGGCTGACGGTCAGGCGACCAAGGCCATGACACCCAGGCAGTTCGCCGCCTTCCTCGCGCAGGAACGCGCCAAGTACGTCCCCATCGTGAAGGCCACCAATGCCAAAATCAACTGAAGGAAGCGTCATGGAGCCTCGTTGGTTCGAAAAGCAGTTGCGGATCCAGCAATTTGTCATGCGGGAGACTGACATCCTCGACTATGACGTCGAAGGCGTGGTGCGGCACCTGAAGGAGACGCATACCAACTGCTTTGTGACCAACGCGGGTGGCGTCGTCGACTTCTTTCGTCATGACCTGGAAATCGCAAACCCGAACCGGTTCATGGGCGAGCACGACATCCTTGCGGAAATTACACAGGCGTGCCATGCGGCCGGCATCAAGGTCATGGTCCGGGTGGATTTCCGTGGAGTCGAAAAGCGCCACTACGACCTCCACCCCGACTGGTTTGCGGTGGACGAGAATGGCCGACCCATTCAGTTCGAGTGGCAGTCCGAGCCGCTGCCTGATGCCTTGTACGCGCCCTGCTACCTGAGCTATTACAGGAACGAACATGCTTTTCGCTTCACACACGCGCTGCTCAGCCGCTACGCGATCGACGGAATATGGGAGAACGCCCCGATGCAGGTTGGGGCGTGCTACTGTAGGCGCTGTACCGAGAGCTTTCGAAGCGAGTTCGGGAAGGAGCTTCCTCGAGGCGGCGACTTCAACAACGCCCGGTACGACGAGTATCGTGCCTGGAAGGCCCGCAATCTCCTGGCTCACCTGAAGAACTATCGGGCAGAAGTCAAGAAGTACGGCGAGGACAAGGCCTTCTGCGCCGAGATCTTCGGACTGTTTCACGAGTCATACCGCAAACTGAGCGCGGACCTGTATGCCATCAAGCATGCCATGGACTTCACGGTCACGCCGCTGTTCGTGGCCAAGAACGAGCTGCTTCACGCGCCTTCCACGCTGATCAAGTTTCTAGGCGCAATGGATTCCGGCAAGACACCCGTGATACTCACCGGCCACCTTGGCATGGACAACCAGTACCGCTACGTCTCGGGCGCCCCGGCAGAAGTGCGGCTCTGGATGTGGCAAGCCGTCAGCGCCGGAGGCTCCCTCTGGAACACGACCTTCAATGGGCAGCATCCCGCCAAGACGCACGACCGCCGCAATGCTTTTTTGGTCGCTGACATCTATGCCTTCATGGAGGAGAACGAAGCGTTGCTGCATGGCCAGCAGCCGGAAGCGGCGGTGGCGATCCTGTATTCACAGAAGTCCAGTTTTCAGTTCAGCGACAGTAACCGCGCGAGCGACAGATACCTCACGCACATCATTGGGATGGAACAGGCGCTCCTCGATGAGCACATTCAGTACCGATTCATCTGCGATTTCGATCTCAACTCAGAAGCGCTCGAAGATGTGCGGCTGCTAGTGCTTTCGAACGCGGCCGTCCTCACTGATCGCGAGATCGAGGTCATTCGGGCCTTTGTTGCCGGTGGTGGGAGGCTTCTTGCCACGCACCATACGTCGCTCTGGAACGAGCAAGGTGAAATGTGTTCCGACTTCGCCCTCGCGGATGTCTTCGGTTGCCACTTTACCGGGATAGAGAAGGACAGCAGCCGATGGGGGTACCAAAGAGTGGCCGCCGAACATCCCGTGACGGCCGGGCTGGAACTCACCGAACTGATCGCCAATGGGGGAACTTCGCTGCTTGTCCGCAAGGACAATGCGAGCGTTGCGGCCCCGTTGACCTACGTGCCGGGGATTTATCCTCAGCCTCCGGAGAAGTCGTGGCTGCCCTCGTTGCGCACGGACTACCCGACCGCGCTGGTGAATCCGTTTGGGGAAGGCGAGTGCATCTATTTCGCGACGCCCATCGATCGCAACGTTGGACAGCACGGCCACCCCGATTTTTCCCAGGTTCTGGGAAACGCGGTGCGCTATCTGCTCAATGGGGCCAATCCCCTGTCGACCGACGCGCCGCCGAGCCTGCAATTTGCGCTGACGCGGGCACGCGGGCAGGCAGGGGTCTACCTGCTGCACGCCGTCAACCTCACGTCCGCGCCGCGCCGTCCGATCAAGACACTCGTGCCGGTCGCAGATGTCAGGGCCAGCCTTCGCCTTCCAGGTCTGAAGCTGAAGTCGTTCGCACAACTGCGCACCGAAGGCAAGGATGTGAAAGTCAGCGCGGCCATCGACGCGCAATTGGCAGGACTGGAGGTGAGCGTCGTGTTCTCGCAGATCCTCGAGTACGTCTGTATCAAGCTCGAAGTCGAGTAGGTCCATGCATCGCATTCAATTGGGCGATGCGAGCATTGCCAGCATCATCGAGCGCGATGGGCCGGTTCGGACGGCTGATGTGATGTTCCCGCGCGCGACGCCCGAAGGGATAGCTCGCGCGCTGTCCAAAGTTCCAGCCTTCACTTTCGATGCCGAAACGAAGAAGCTGAACATCACCTACCAGAGCTTTGTCGTGAAGATGCCGAATTGCACCGCGCTGATTGACACCTGCGTCGGAGACCATCCGAACTACCCGGACTGGCTCAACTACGACAAGTCCCCGTGGCTCGCTGGTCTCACGGCGAACGGCCTTGGCGTCGAAGATATCGACTACGTGTTCTGCACCCACATGCACATCGACCATGTCGGATGGAACACTAGGACAATTGACGGCCGTCATGTTCCGACCTTTCCGAATGCGAAGTACATCTTCTCGCGAAAGGAGTACGAGCATTGGAAGACGCACGAGGCTCCGAGCGTCGGGCCATCTTTCGAAGCTTGCGTGAATCCGATAGTGGAGGCAGGCCAAGCGCTTCTGGTCGAAGACAACCATGTTCTCAGCAACGAGTTGTCGATAATCCCGTCGGCAGGTCACTCGGCAGGCCATGTCTGTGTCAGCCTGAGATCGCGCGGTCGTCATGCCTTGTTCACAGGCGACATGATGCATCACGCCATTCAATGCGTGGAGCCGGACTGGAGTACGATGTTCTGCCTCGATGCGGATCAGGCCGCACGCACGCGACGGGGTGTCTTCGAGCGGTATGCAGATACCGATACGCTTTTCGTTCCAACGCACTTCCCTGCGCCCACAGCTGGCCGAGTTCGCAGGGACGGCGATTCTTGGCGCTTTGATTTTCTGGAGCCTGCGTAGGGCTGCTGCGTTTCGACCGCGCGGCGGTCGGTGGCTTGCAGACAGGCGATGTGGCGCAAGTCCTCTCGAACTCACCACGAGCGTTGAATCCGTTCTGGAGTCACTTCACCGGCAGTGACGCATCACGTTTCGGCTGAGCCGTTGGCGGGTGCAGGCGCAATGTCTCTCGGATTTGACGCATCGTGATTCTGTTGGTTGGCATTGGCTGCAGCTTGATAAAAAGCAACGAGCCTATGCCGGGTTCAAGAAATCACTTCCGCCAGGCGTGCCGGCCTCTCGCTGTCCAAGCTGCTGGGTTCGCAGCGTGATTCGGTACGCTGCTATAACACCTCGGGCGGGTTCCTGCACACACCGATCGACCAGTTGATGTCCAGGCGCTCGCTCACGTCTTCGCCGATACGCACCATCGCCTGACCGCAATCGCATGTCGTGTTCTCTGGCTCATGGTGGTGGTCAACGCGTTTGAGGTGCTCGGGCAAGGCTTGGCGTTTGGGCTTGCGAGGGGTGTCGGTGTCTGGAGCATTGCCCGGCATTTTGAATGCTGTCTTCAGCGCTGCGAGTTGGGCTTCCAGATCCGCCTGGTCGGCTGCCAGCGTTTCTTCAAACAACTGGCGCTGCTCGGCATTCATGCGTTCGGTCCTGGCCGCAAACTGCCGGGCCTTGAGGAGGCGGCGCAGCTCAAAGGTGATGCTTGCGATCTTGGCATCCCTGAGCTCGATGGCCTGGGCCTGGGATTCGATTTGCCGGCTCTGCTCGCCAACGTGTGACAACACGCGGGCGGCCAATTCGGCAGCGGCGGCAGGGCTCAGACCGACAAAGTCTTGGGCGTTGAGTTGGTCCACGCGGAGCATGCGTGGATTGTGCAAAATCCACACACAAATGCGAATTAGGGCATATTCCAATTGCCCTTTGCACAGCGTTAAACCACGGTTCCTACACCCGTGCAATGGACTGCATTTGTTCCAGTCGGCTCCACGGAAGTCCCACCACCAGGGCGTCGAATTGCTGCTTTGTCAGCGTCATCGAGGTGGCTATACTGGCGCCACCGCGTGGCCATTCAAACCCGCCCTGATTGAGCCGACGGGCCGCGCACCACATGCCAAAACCATCGTGCAGCAGCAGCTTCATGCGATTGCCCCGCGCGTTGGCAAACAGGTAGCCGTGATGGGCCTGGGCTGCACCGAACACCTGCACCACCCGTGCCAGCAGGCGTTCCGTTCCCATGCGCATGTCTATCGGAGCGGTAGCCAGCCACAGCGCGTCAATGCGGATCATCTCAGCCACGCGCGCAGCCAGGCGCCACATTCGCTGGCCGATTGCAGCGGCCATGTCACAGTCACCTTGCCGCCTGCACGTTGAATCTCAACGCAGATCCCTTCTGCTGCAGCGCCTTGCTCGGTGGAGGGTTGCACGCACTTTGCGAGGCTTGGGCCAACAGCTGGTGAGGGTGGCAGTTGCAGCGGCACAAATGCCAAGGCGCCCCTTTGCAGTTCGATCAGTTCCAGACGCTGCCGATCCTCCCGCATCCAACGATGCACCATGTTCGGGTTGATGCCGTGACCCAGCGCAATGCCGGCAATCGATGCGCCTGACTGGCGACATTGCTCCAGCACAGAAGTCTTGAACTCTGCGCTGTACTCGCGCCGCCGAGGGCGCTCTGCTGTCGATAATTGATTCATCGTCTCCACGATCTCCTTCGTGGGGGACGATGCCTGATCATCAACGTCGAATCAAGGTGGGATGCCCAGCCGCATACGATATAGCTTCACCAATGCACAATGAAGACCACCACGGGCATGGACTTGCTGAGCTGCTAGACGCCGCCGCAGATGAACGAAAAGCAACTGTAGGTGCATCTGCTCGCTTACAACGTGATCCGACTGCTCATGGCGCAGGCCGCCTGCAATGCCGGCGTGGACCCGCGCGGCCTGAGCTTCACGCACACGGTGCAACTGTGGACGGAATGGGTCTCGCGAGGCCTCTCGGCCACGAAGGATGGCCAGCGACTGTTCACGTTGATCGCCCAATGTAAGGTCGGCCACCGACCGGACGCATCGAACCGCGAATGCGAAAATGAAGGAACCCCCTGCCCTTGGTTGAAGGTGCCGCGCGCCCAGGCTCGCCGACACGTAGACAAGCATGGTCATGCGTAGGAGCAAAAGTAAGTGCCATTCGCCTTAACTCCAGTTTTGAACCGTCCGAAATCCGGGGAGACGTCAGTATTACATTCGCTCGTACTGCGCCCTTCATTACGCGACCTGCGCAGGCGCGGCGAGAACTTCGTTTTTCAACTCTGCGTCGCCCAGCCAGCGCAGGAGGTTGTCAAGAAACATCTCCATGATTCTTGCGTCGACACCGGTCGAATGGCCTGCGCGGTGCGACGAGATCAAGGTGCCAGGCATGTCCCAGAGAGGCGAATCCGGCGCAAGCGGTTCGTTCTCGAAGACGTCCAGGTACGCTCCACCGAGGCGCCCGCTTTGAAGCGCATGCACCAGGTCGGCCTCCACCACCACCGCACCGCGAGCGACGTTGATGATGCGGGCGCCCGCCGGCAGCATGGCGAGGCGAGCCGCGTCAATCATCCCCCGCGTCTCCGGCGTCAAGGGACAGGCGAGAATCAGCCAGTCGGCGCGCGGAAGTGCCTCCTCGAGACGTGCATACGGAAGGACTTCCACGCAGCCCGGCACTGGCGCGGCCGATCGGGTGACACCAATGATGGACAGCCGAAAGGCTTGCAGCAGCCGGGCAATCTCTCGGCCGATCGGGCCCATTCCCACCACGATCGCCGTGTTCCCCACGATGTCGCACGGCAGGGCCTTGCCGTCCTGCGGTGACCATTCGTGCCGTCGCTGCGCATGCACCCAGTCCGGGACACCTCTGGCAAGCGCAAGGAAACCGGCGAGCGCACTCTGGCTCACCTCTGGAGCATTGGCGCCCGAGGAGGTCGTCACGCGGACCCCGCGTGCAAGCAGCTCCAGCAGGATGGGCCGATCCGCACCGGCGCTGCGAACATGAAGCCAGCGCAAGTTGACTGCATCCCTCAGGTGGTCGCAGAAGGTGGACAGGCCTGGCGCGAGCCCGCCTGACGATCCGAACATGAGGTCCGTCGACAGAAAGGCGAGATCGATGCGGCGCAGCGTTTGAGGATCAAGCGGCACGCCCGGGGACGACACGATCATATCCAGCGCCACCGCGCGCGCCGAGAACTCATCCCGGACGGCCGGCGAAACAAGGGCAATAGGCAGCTTGCCCTTGTGGTTGGTATTCAACAGATCTTGCATGGGGACTTCAGGAAATCGCCTGAGGCAAGTGGTCGCTCACGTACTGCGGGATCACGCTGCGGAAATCGGCTTCGGTCTGCACCAATGGTTGCGCCGATGCGCAGCTGCTTCTGGTACCACTTGGATTGCACGTTCAGTTCCTTTTTCATTCAATTTTGGCTCCGGATGCCTTGACGACCGGAACCCACTTGTTCCGCTCTTGCTCAAGGAAGGCGCCGAACTGCTGGGGAGTCATGGCCCCTGGCGTCTGGCCATCGCTCGCCAGTTCCTTCCTCATTTCAGGCGTCGCCAAGATGGCGTTCAGCTCCTTGTTAATCCGTTCCACTGCCTTGGCCGGCGTGCCCGCCGGGGCGACGAGGCCGAACCAGACCGAGACGTCGTAGCCCTTCAATCCAGCTTCTTCCGCTGTCGGTACGTCCGGGAGCAGCACCGAGCGGCGCGTACCCGTTGCCAGCAGGGCACGGACTTTCCCGCCCGTCATGAATTCCTTCACGATGTTGCCCTCCGTCCCAAACACCATGTCAATCCTTCCCTCCCAGAGGTCAACCTTCAACACAGAAGCCGACTTGTACGGCACGTGCCTGAGCCGGGTGCCCGTCATGGCCCCGAACATCGCCGCTGCTAGGTGGTTGGAAGTGCCGTTTCCAGCGCTGCCATACGTAAGCTGGTCCGGCTCGCGCTTGGCCAATGCGATCAAGTCCTTGACGTCCTTGACCGGCAAGCCACTGCGCACCACGAGCACGTTGCTGGTGGTCGAGATGATTCCGATCGGTTCGAAGTCCTTCTTGGCGTTGTAGCGCAGCTTGTCGTAAAGCGCCGGGTTGATCGCCAGCGTTCCGGTAGTGGCCAGGAACAGCGTATAGCCGTCCGGCTTGGCCCGGGCGACGTACTCGGCACCGATGCTGCCGCCGGCGCCGCTCCGGTTGTCGATCACGACCGGCTGGCCGAGGCGTGTGGAAAGCTTGTGGCCAATCGACCGCGCGATCGCATCAGTCGGACCGCCTGCTGCATTGGGCACGACGATGGTTATGGGTTGGGCGGGATAAATGTCCGCAGCGGCGACGGTACGGGCCAGCGCGAGCATGGCAAAGGAGCCGATCAAGGCTATGCGTGCAACGTGTGATTTCATAATTTCTCCAAAAATCTTCATGGTTGAAAAGGTATTGCACTTCAGATTTGAGACCGCCGGGTAAAAAGTCATCAAACCAGCGCACTTTGAATTCGAGGACTTTCTTGCCTGTAAAACCCCACCGTGTTGCCACGTTGGGGTTTCATTTCTTTTAACGGCTAGCAGACGCTATCTGGAAATTAAAACGTGTGGCGAATGCCAACAGCAGAGGTCAGGACCTTGGTGGTCGTGAATGCTGCTGTCGTGCCGCTTTCACGCTTGGTGTTGATCACGGCAGCATACGCGGTCGTGCGCTTGGACAGGTTGTACGTGCCGAGCAGGGTGAAGCCAGTGCCCTTGAGGGCGGCCAGGCCAGCGGCGCCTTCGCTCTTGGCGCGGCTGTAACCGGCTGCCAGGGCAGCAGCACCAAACGGTACGCTCACGCCGAGTTGGTATTCCTTGTCTTTGCGAGTATTGCTCTTGGCAGTGTTGTAGCCACCGGTCAGATTGGCAACGCCGAAGTTATAGGAAGCGCCCAGCGAGTTGTACTTGCGGGTATCGGTAACGGTAGTAACAGGAGCTGGTACACCCGTGGACGTGCCGAAAAAGTTGCCGCCGGCGACTTGTTTTTCGCGCTGGTGCGCGTAACCCACCAGCAAAGGGCCGTTGGCGTACTTGATGTGCAAGCTGGCGCTGTTTTCAGCATCGGTCGTAGCGGTCTTGTTCTCGCCAAGGCCGTAAACGACTGCACCGCTGATGCCGGCGAAGTCTGGCGAGGTGTAGGCAACGGAATTGCTGGCACGGACCTGGTAATCCTGAACGCCAACGCCCCACACGCTCGCCGTGGTAGCAAAAGTGGGGGAGTTGTAGATGTTGTTAGTTATGCCGCGCAAGGTGTCGTAAGCGGTGGTATGACGACCCAGGCTGACGGTACCGAAACCGCCTTTCAGGCCGACGAATGCCTGACGGCCAAACAGGGTGTTACCTTGGGGAGCAATGGTAGCGACAGCGCCGGTGGAAATATCAAAGGCGCCTTCCAGCGTGAACACTGCGGACAAACCGCCGCCGAGGTCTTCAGCACCGCGCAGGCCCCAGCGTGAACTGCTCAGGCCGCTGCCGTTGACCACGTTTTGGCTGAGTCTGGTTTCTGCGGCAGCGCCAACCTGGGTTTTGGTGGTGACTTGACCAACATAAGCATCAGCAACGCCGTACAGGGTTACGGTAGATTGGGCGTGTGCAACACCGGCCATTGCACCGAGTGCAGCCAGAGCGATAAGGGTCTTTTTCATCGAGAATTTTTCTAAGGTTAAACATAGGACTCTGGAACAGGTACGGCTTCAGGCTTGCACCTTTGCAGCGCCTCCAGAGACCCGGGCCAACCCCCTTTCGGGAAGTTGGGTCTGATGAGGTGCGATAGTTGGTTTGTTGAAATGCGTTCGTCAGCGGCGCGTCGATTCAATTGCTGGTGATGTGTTTCTCCTTGATGGTTTTCGGTGTCAATCCGAAGCTATTGATGGGTCATAGATCGGTCACAGGGTTGGACATGACTATGGGGATCGTTTGCGGCGCGCTCACCACGGGGCTCGCGCTGCCGACCAGAAGCGTGTAGCCTTCCGGAGGCGGCTTTGCCACGAACGGCGTGCCGACTGTGCCCGCCCCGGCAACCTTGTGGTCGAACACCATGCTTTGCTTCAACTGCGGGGCGACCGCCTCGAGAAGCTTGCGGGCGATGGTATTTGTCTCACCCGCCGGCAGGTTGGGAATCACGACCTTGATCGGTCGGTTGGGGTAGTCGGCGGCGGCATCCTGTGCGATCGCCGGAACGACAGCGCAAATGGGCAAAACACAGACAAAGGCTTGGGTCACTCTCAACACGTGGATCTCCTGCATGAAATGGATTTAGGCCGCTTGGCCTCCGCATAACGGGTTCGGGCTCTACAGCTTGAACGCCACTACTTCCTGGCGCTGGTCGCCCAAGCCTTCAATGCCTAAGGTGACTACGTCACCTTTTTTCAGAAAGACGGCATTGGGCTTCATGTGCGATCCCACCCCAGGTGGAGTTCCGGTGGTGATCACGTCGCCCGGCTCCAGCGTCATGAACTGGCTCACATAACTTATGATTTTGGCGACGCTGAAAATCATGGTGCTGGTGTTGCCAGTCTGGCGTCGCACACCGTTGACATCCAGCCACATGCCGAGTTTTTGTGGATTTGGCACTTCGTCCCGTGTGACTAGCCAAGGACCCAAGGGCCCAAAGGTGTCACAGCCCTTGCCCTTGTCCCAGGTGCCGCCAAGCTCAAACTGGAATTCGCGTTCGCTGAGATCGTGAATCGTGCAATAGCCAGCAACGTAGTCGAGTGCTTTTTTTTGTGACACATACCGGGCCCTCTTGCCAATCACAACGCCCAGTTCGACTTCCCAGTCGGTTTTTTTGGAACCCTTGGGCAACATCACGGGATCATCGGGGCCCTGGATACAACTGGTGGCTTTCATAAACACTATGGGTTCTTTTGGAATCGGCAGATCTAACTCGGCGGCATGCTCCGTATAATTAAGGCCTATTGCAATGAACTTGCGCACACCCTGCACCGGGCAACCCATGCGGGGCTTGCCTTGAACCGCTGGCAGATTGTCCGTATTCAACTTGGCAAGTCTGGTCAGCGCAGCATCGCAGAGTTGATCCGGGCCAATGTCTTTGATCGCGGCACTCAAATCACGCAGCACGCCCTGGGCGTCGATGAGACCGGGCTTTTCTTTGCCGGGATTTCCATAGCGAACGAGTTTCATGGTTTCCTTTCAGTAACAGTTGTTCGTAACTTCTCAACTCGACTATTGGCAGCCGTGTTGGATACAGCCAAAGCAGGGCTGAGACGCTGTGCCCTTGAAGGCGCCGATGCGTGCCTCAAAGAAATTAGCACTTGCCTATGCATGGTCGCGCATCATGCAAATGACGCTATGGGTCTGCGCGACTTAGCGGTAGTGAAGTTTCATCACCAGAATGGCCGCTGCCAGTGTCAGCGTAATGCCGTTGGCGATCACGATCGGCCAGGAGTTCAGTAGCATTCCATAGACCAGCCAGCAAGCCACTCCGACGGTGAAGCCGCTGTACATGCCCAGCGAAATGCCGCGCACGTCGCGCGTTTTAAAGGTGTGCCAGGCCTGTGGCACAAAGCTGGTGCTGGTGAGGGCGGCGGCAATTAAACCAAGGGAGTCAATGAGGGGCATGATGGGTATTGAAAAGAGCGGGTAGGGCGAATGGCACTGGCTTCAGTGCTCATGGCGTTGAAATCACGAACCGGAGCTTTTGAATTTCTCATTTCTTGTTGGTCAAGAGTAGTTGACCTTGACATCTGCAAAGAGACCATCAGTACCAATGTCCACCCAAAGACCAATTCCCCCTGCAGTTCCCCCTCCATGCTTTAAGTCATTGACAACCAAGGACGGCCGCGCATTCCCATGCAAAAACAGTTTCGCTTGGTCAGCATGGACCTCTATTCGCATGTCAATCCACTCATCAAGACCCATATCGGTGTACGACTCGTACCTGCCTGGCGCCTCCTTGCGCAGACGATCGTATTTGAACTCCGGATATGAGAAGTACTGTGTTGACGCATTTCGACGATTTTGGTCTTCGGCTCTACCATTGGTTGGCCGGATATAGATGCACTCGAATTCTGAATTGTCGGGGTTGATCCGAAAAGCAATTCCAATGAAGCCGCGTGCGTAGTCAGGTGCATCCATTAGAAGTTTGCTCTTCACTTGCGCCTGAATGGTGCCATTCAAAAATCCGCGCCCGGCTATCTTGGCGAACGTGGGCTCGTCAACCGCAATGACCATAGGATCTTTGGTCACGCGCACCACAGTCCTGCCTTCGAGATCTTCGATTTTGAAAAATGTGTTTATGGCGCTTATTTTGTTGGTGTCAAGAGACATGAGCGTTCGATCAGTGTTCGTCATACTTTGCTTATATGGCAGCAGGTCATGCAGGCCCGTCCCGTGGACAGGTGATGTGTCCTTGGCGGACGCGTTACCGGAGCATGGCATCGATGGATTGTTCAAACTGGAATCGGGTTCGGAGATGCAAAATGGCATGCCGCACTTTGACCGGGTGCCACCTCGCGAAGCTCGGGTCGCTGCGTCTTGCAAATCGCTTGAACCAGCGGACAGCGAGTGTGGAATGTGCACCCACCGGGAAGTCGGGTCGGGCTCGGCACATCGCCCTCGAGAATAATGCGTTTCACTCTCACATCTGGATCGGGCTCCGGAGCCGCCGACAGCAGCGCCTGTGTATAGGGGTGTTGTGGGGCGGCGTAGATTTGGCGCTTGGGGCCGATTTCCACGATCCGTCCGAGGTACATCACCATGACGCGATCGGCAATGTGGCGAACCACTGCCAGGTCGTGAGCGATGAATAGATACGAGAAGCGCTTTTTCTCTTGCAGGTCTTGAAGCAGGTTGACTACCTGCGCCTGAACGGAGACGTCCAGGGCCGAGACGGGTTCGTCTGCGACGATGAAGCTCGGGTCAACCGAAATGGCCCGTGCGATGCCGATGCGCTGACGTTGCCCCCCGGAAAATTGGCGTGGGTGGCGGTCCATGATACTGGCGGGCAGTCCGACCTGCGTCAGAAGCTCCGCGACCCGCTCCCGCTTTTCGCGTTGATTGCGAATCATACCGAAAGCCTCCAGTGGCTCGGCTATGATTTCGGCAATATTGCGTCGAGGGCTTAATGAGCCATAAGGATCCTGAAACACCATCTGCGCCTTGCGACGCATCTGCCGCATCTCATGCTTCGAAAGCGAGTTGATGTCCGTGCCTTCAAAAAAGACTTGGCCTTCCGTCGCATTGATCAGACGCAGCAAAAGCCGTCCCATCGTTGACTTTCCACAGCCCGACTCGCCCACTACGGCAACCGTCTCACCCCGATCGATGGTGAAGCTAACGCCGTCGACTGCACGCACACCGTTACTTTTCGGACGCAGCGAAAAACCGTCACTGACGCCGAAGGTCTTGCCGAGGTTTTCGACGCGGATCAAGGGCGCTGTCATTTTGCATCCTCCGCAGTGACCCAGCAAGCCGCCCTATGTTGTTCTCCGAATCGAAACATGTCTGGCATCTCCTTGGCGCACTTATCAATACGCAATGAACAGCGGGAATAGAAGGGGCAACCCTGCTTGACGGAGCCGGGCAGGGGCACCGAACCCGGGATCTGGAACAGGCGTTGGCGCTCGTCCCTGAGATGGGGGATCGAGTCCAGCAGTCCTCTTGTATAGGGGTGGCTCGGATTGCGGAAGACGGAACGTACATCGCCGTCTTCGACGATGTGTCCGGCGTACATCACGATGACCCTCTCGCAGACGTCGGCGATGACGCCCATGTCGTGGGAGATCAGGAGAATTGCCGTCTTCGTGGTCAAACGGACCTTCTTCATGAGCTCCAGCACCTGTGCCTGGATCGTGACGTCCAATGCGGTTGTCGGTTCATCTGCAATCAGCAGTTTTGGATTGCACGCAAGGGCCATGGCGATCATCACGCGTTGCCGCATGCCTCCTGAGAACTGGTGGGGGTACGCGCCGACGCGGCCCGCGGCATCGGGGATGCCCACGAGATTCAGCACCTCAATGACACGGCGTCGCCGTGCGTCGCCATTGAGCGCGGCGTGCAGCATGAGGGCTTCGCCGATCTGATCGCCGATGGTCATGAGCGGATTGAGCGAACTCATCGGCTCCTGAAAGATCATGGCAATGTCTCGACCTCGGATGTCGGGCATCTTCGCCATCGGGAGATCCAACAGGTTCACACCATTGAACTCGACCCGACCCCGTACGACGCGTCCGGGCGGATCAGGAATCAGGCGCAGGATCGACAGCGCCGTGACAGATTTACCCGATCCCGACTCCCCGACAATGCCGACCGCACCGCCTGCTTCGATTTCGAAGCTCACTCCATCGACCGCACGCACGGCCTTGTTATTGGAGCCGAACTCGACCGCCAGATCATCAACTTTCAGCAGTGGTATTGTCATTGCGCGGTCTCCGGATCGAGGACGTCACGGGTCGTGTCTCCGATCAGATTGAAGGCGAGCACGACGACGCTGATGGCAAGGCCTGCCCCGATGATTGGCCAGGGTGAGCCAAAAATATTGCTCAGGCCATCACGGATGATGTTTCCCCAACTGGGGTTCGGTGGCTGAGTGCCAATTCCAAGGAAACTCAAAGAAGCCTCGAGCCGGATGGCCGAGGCAACCCAGAGTGTCATCAACACCACGATGGGCGCTGCGATGTTCGGAATCACGTGGCGGATGATGATCGTCGGCGTGGTGACGCCGGCCGCGATCGCCGCCTCCACGTAAGGCTCCTGCTTGACAGCGAGTGTGGAGGCGCGGGCCACGCGCGCAAAGCCTGGAACGAATGCAATCGTCAACACCGAAACGACGCTCCAGAAGCTGCCGCCCAGCACAGCTGCGATCACGATCGCCAGCAGCAGTTCGGGGAAGGCCAGAAGAAGGTCGATGATGCGGGTGACCAGCCGATCGATGATGCCACCGAAATACCCGGCCGAAACTCCCAGCAGAGTGCCAAAGAACGCCGCGAGCGTGGGTGCGATCAAGCCGAAGATGAGCGAGTTGCGCGATCCATAGATCAGCCGTGACAACACGTCACGCCCGAGTTGGTCCGTGCCAAGCCAGTGCTCGCTTGAAGGCAATGCGTTGATCGAGAGAAAGCTCTGGGCTAACGGATCGTAGGGCGCGAGCAGTGGGGCGAAGACAGCGACCGCCATGAACGCAGCAATGATGATCGTCGCAGCGATTGTCGAGGGACGGCCAAAGAGGATGCGCCGCAGGAAAGTCAGGCGGGGCGCTTCTGCCGGCAGCACGGGCGCCAGATCGGCGATAACGGCAACATTCATGACTTCACCCGGATTCTAGGATCGACGATCGCGTAGGCAAGGTCGACGAGCAGATTGATAAGAACGACAAAGAAGGCGAATACCACGACGCCTCCCTGAACGACCGGATAGTCGCGTTTGGCAATGGCGCTGATGAGCACTTCCCCAATGCCTGGTCGATTGAAGATCAGTTCGATGGCGACGGAACCTGACAAGGTCGCCAGTACACTCAGCCCGAGCCCCGAGGTGATCGGCAGAAGTGCATTACGCAGGGCGTGCCGGTAGATGACGCGCCTCTCGTGTGCGCCTTTGGCCCTCGCCGTACGAACGTAGTCCTTTCCGAGTACCTCCAGCAACGAGGTTCGGGTCAATCGGGCGAGAAAGGCCGTCTTGACCATGGCCAGCGTCAGCGCTGGCAGGAACACGTGGTACATGCGGTCGAGAAATCCAGTGCCACCCCCGTTGATCGGGAACCAGCCAAGGTTAAGCGCAAATACGATCAGGATGAGTGCACCGAGATAAAAGTCGGGAATGGCGTATCCGATCAGAGAGAATGCGCGCACGCCGGCATCTGGCAGCTTGCCGCGGTTGACCGCAGCGAGCACACCCAGTGGGACGCCGAAAAGCAGCCCCATCGTCGTTGCCACCAGGGTCAATTCGATGGTGTAGGGGAGATTTTCCGCGATCACCTGCACCACCGAGGTCCGATCAACCAAAGATTGACCGAAGTCCAGCGTCAGCATGTTCCACACGAAGGAAAAATACTGTTGCCACAGCGGCAGGTTCAGACCCATCTGCTCCCGGAACAAGGCCAGTTGTTCCGGCGTCGCGTAGTCACCCAGAGCGACAGCCGCGGGATCGCCTGGAAGCAGGCGCAAGGCGATGAACACCAGCGTCAGCACAAGCAGGATTGTTGGCACCACATCAAGCAATTTAGCTCCAACAGTTCGTAGCATGATCGTGTCCTCCTACACGCGCTTGGCTTTGTCCAGGCGCCAGTAAGCGCGGCCGGACTTCACCGGAAAGCCGATGTCGATGCGTGGGTTGCGTGCAATGACATAGGAGAGCGTACAAATCCCGATGAGAGGAAGATCGCGCAGAACCTGTTTTTCGAGGAACTGCACGAGCGCCACGCGCTTGTTGAAATCCGGCTCGTTCTGTGCCTTCTCCATCAAGGTGTCCAGGCCCGGTATCGCGACGCCGTAGTGGCTGAAGTTGTCCGCACCGGAACCGTCTGGCTTGACCTCCGCACCGCGCGCCAGAAGAAGCTCAAAGGGTTGCGTTGGAACGGGGGGGTAACTGATCGAAAACAGGATGACGGAGTTCCGATCCTTGCGGTTCTCCGCATGCATGGTCGCATGGTCGATGATCTTGAGATCGAGATTGATGCCGCCAGCGCGGAACTGCTCCTGCAGCATCAGCATGACCGTCGCGTAGTCCTCGCGCTGGCTGGTGAAGCAGGGAATCGTCACGCCATTCGGATGGCCGGCCTCGGCCAGGAGCGCCTTCGCCTTTTTGGGATCGTAGTTGTACTGAAGTTCGGGCGGCAGCTCCTTCTTCTTGACGGCGCCGGCGAATTGGGAAGCGATGAGGCCCACCATGGGCGTGGCCAATCCCTGGTAGGCCGCGGCGATCTGATCGCTATTGATGGAAAGGCGGATGGCCTGCCGCACCCGGATGTCGTTGAGCGGTGCACGGTTGAGGTTGAGGTGCAGCAGGTTGAAGCTGCCTGGCGCCGTAGCGTCGAAAATGGTCTTTGGGGAGCGCTGCTGCATCGAGGGGATCCAGCTGGGAGCGCGCACCCCTTCGATCATGTCAACCTGCCCGGACGCAAAGGCCAGAGTGCGTGCGGTGGTGTCGGCGATGAAGCGGATGTGGAGGTTCTTCGTGACGGCTGGCCCGCCGAAGTAGCCGGGGAAAGCGCTCAGGAGCAAACCCTCGGTCTTGCTGAATGAGTCCACCTGATAAGGCCCGGTGCCGACCGGGTTGGTGTCGAAACCGGCGCCCAGCTGCTCGAAGGCCTTGCGGCAGATGATGTGCGCAACAGATACGGCGCCGCCGTTGAACAGTGGATCGGGGCGTTTCAGCGTGATGCCCACCGTGTAGCGGTCCACGGCCGTGACGGACGCAATGTTGGAGAAGACTTCCTTCTGGTACGTGACGATTTTCGGATCGAGGTTACGCACGAATGTGAAGACGACGTCGTCCGAGGTCATCTCGCCAAATCCTTTGTGGAACTGCACGCCGCGGCGCAGCTTGTAGGTCCAGGTCGTGGCGTCCGGCGAGCTGGTCCAGCTCTCGGCGAGCTGGGGCCGGAAATCCTCTGGGCGGATGGCGAACGTTCCATTGGGAGATGCGGCCAGGACATCGAAGACCTGGCAGATCCCCCAGGCGTCAGCACCAGACCGGTTGGCCTGTTGAGGATTGAGCGTCAACGGAGCGCGCGACGCCAGTGCAATGGAAATGGTGTTGGTGTTGGCCGGCTGTGCAAACAGCGCCGGCGCCCCCAGGCTGGCGGCTGCGAGGGTGGTCTGTACAAAGCTTCTTCTGGATACCGTTGTCATCGTTGTCTCCGTTTGGTCTTTATTATTTCTACTGGGTGATCGGAATACTGCGTCTCTTCATTTCTGCCTCGTCAAACTCCATGCCAAGCCCTGGCCGCGTGGGGAGTTCGAAGCATCCGTTGACCGGGCGGGAAGGGTTCTTGAAAACCGAATCAGCGCGCTCCCAATCGTCGGCCAGCTCTACCGGCTTTGCGAGATGCATGACGGTCGCCATCACGTGAATGTTGGCCAGGTGCCCGATCGAAGGCTGGGTCTGGTGCGGTACAAGCTCTACGCCGTGGGCTTGTGCCAGCGCGGCGCAGCGCATCATTCCCGTGATGCCCCCCATCTTGACAATGTCCGGCTGCACCATGCGGACGCCCGCGTTGATCAAGTCCTTCAGCCCTTGTAACGTGTAAGTCTGCTCACCCGCTGAGACAGTGATGTCGAGGCGCTGGGCGACCTCACCCATCGCCGCGACGTGGTAGTGCTGGACGGGTTCTTCGAACCAGGCATAGTTAAGTTCCTCGAGCGCGCGGCCCACCCGCATGGCCCCGCCGATCGAGTACCCGTTGTTGGCGTCAAACCCGAGGACGAAGTCGTCACCCAAGGCTTTCCGAACAGCCTTGGCCTTGGCGATGTCACCGGCGATGTCCACATCTTGCCGGGTGCGGTCTCCATCCCATCGAATCTTGACCGCAGCGGGCTGCTCTTTTTCAACACGGCGCAGGACTATGTCCACCACTTCTGCGACCGAGCGGTGCGCATTGCCACCAATCGATGAATAGCATGCGAGGCTAGTGCGCCAAGCGCCCCCCAGGAGTTTGTAGACCGGCTGGCCCAGCAGCTTGCCCTTGAGATCCCACAATGCGATGTCCAGGGCCGCAAGCGCGCCGGTGGCCGCACCATCTGGCCCGAGCTTGATGCACTTGTGCAGCAGTGTGTCCAGGAGCACTGCGTGATCGAGGATGTCCTTACCGATAAGGAAAGATGCCATGTCGTTGGCGATGATTCCCAACGACGCCAAGCCACCCTGCATGGGGGACGCTTCCCCCAGGCCGAAGCTGCCATCCTCCGTCTGAATTCGAACGAATGCGCTGCGGCTGCCTTTGCCAGAGGCGTCCCAATTCATCTGGAAGGCGTCCACTTTAGTAATTTTCATGTTTTGTCTCCTCTTATGTCGTTCACAGGATCTATCGGCCTAGGCGTTACCAGCTGACTGCCACGTATTTCGTCTCGCAGAACTCCAGTATTCCGTGATGTGCTCCCTCACGGCCCAGACCACTTTGCTTGGTACCGCCAAAGGGTGCGGCGGGATCCGAGACCAGGCCCCGATTGAGGCCGACCATCCCGCTTTCCAGTTTTCCGGAAACACGCAAGCCCTTGGAGAGATCTTGCGTGTAAACGTACGAGATCAATCCGTACTCGGAGTCATTGGCCAGTCTGATCACTTCATCTTCCGTCTTGAAGGAAGTGATCGGTGCAACAGGACCGAATATTTCCTTGCGAGTGATCAACGCATCTTCTGGAACCTTGCTGAGCACGGTTGGCGGATAGTAAAAGCCGGGACGGTCGAGAGGCTCTCCGCCCGTCAGAATCTGGGCGCCGCGCTGGACGGCATCCTGGACAAGGCCATGGATGCGATGCACGGCCTCTGCGTTGATCAACGGACCGCATTGCATCGTCTCCAAATATCCAGTGCCGACCTTCAAGCTGGCCATTCGCTGGGTAAGGCGTGTCGAGAACGCATCGATGACACCCTCCTGCACGTAGAAGCGATTGGCCGCGGTGCAGGCTTCTCCGCCATTGCGCATTTTGGCAATCATTGCGCCTTCCACAGCCGCATCGATGTCCGCGTCGTCGAAGACGATGAACGGTGCATTTCCACCGAGTTCCATCGAGCAGGAAATAACCGTGTCGGCCGCTTCACGGAGCAGCTTGCGCCCCACTTCGGTGGAACCCGTGAACGAGAGCTTGCGCACACGGTCATCGTGCAGCATGGCGCTAATGGTTGCCCCGGCGCGCGAAGTCGTGATCACATTGACGACGCCATCGGGCACGCCAGCGTCCTTGTAGAGCGCGGCGAGTGCGTACGCTGTAAGAGGTGTTTCAGTCGCCGGCTTGAGCACGACGGTGCAGCCGGCCGCCAGAGCTGGTGCGATCTTGCGCGTTGCCATCGCCGCGGGGAAGTTCCACGGGGTGACCAGCACGGCCACTCCAATTGGTTGGTGCTCGACGAGAATTCGGTTGGCGCCGCCCGGCGCAATCGAGATGTCACCGTTCAGACGCACGGCCTCCTCGGAGAACCAGCGGAAGAATTCGGCGGCGTACGCCACCTCGCCTCTCGCATCGGCCAAAGCCTTGCCGTTTTCGAGAGAGATGAGCTCTGCGAGCATTTCCTTGCGCTCATTCATCAGGTCGAAGCAGCGGCGCAGGATTTCCGAACGCCTGCGAGGGGGTGTTGCGGCCCAAGCCGGACCCGCCTCGTGTGCGATCCGTACGGCATCGAGGCCGTCCTCGATGGAGGCGTCGGCAATTGCCGCGATCACGTCGCCCGTCGATGGATCGATGACGTCGATCTGATTTCCGGTGGAGCCCGGTAGCCACTTGCCGCCGATGAAAAGGGCGGTCGGGATGGTCGTGATGTCGAAGGAAAGGTTAGCCTTGGTCATGGAATGGATGCTCATCAAAAGTTGGTTTGGAGGTCAAGGTCAGCCGCGCAGCCGCGCGCGGTCACCGTGGAATGCGGCGTGCACCAGTGCAGCCATCGACTCCGCATCGAGGGGACGCGGATTGTTCTTGATCAAGCGTGCGGCGCCCATCGCTTGTTCGACCACGAAGGGCAGTTGCTCCGGCATCACACCCAGATCTGCAATCGTCTTGGGAATGCCGACCGAAGCGAACAGATCAGCCACGGCATCGATCGCAGCGCCCGCTTTTTCATCCTCTGAAAGGCCCTTGGTCTCGAGGCCCATGGCGTCGGCGATCTCGGCAAGCGACGCGCTCGCATGCGATCGATTGAATTCCATGACATACGGAAGCATGACTGCGACGCCCGCGCCATGGGGCGTGTGCGTCAATGCCCCGACAGGGTATTGCACAGCATGGGCTGCGGCGGTGCCAGCCGTGCCGAAAGCAAGGCCCGCAGCAGTCGCCCCCAGCATCAAGCGCTCGCGCGCAACGATGTCTGCGCCGTTGTCGTAAGCCGCCTTCAAGCTGGCGGTGATGTTGGTGATTGCCAACAGCGCGTAGTGGTCGCTCAACGCGTTTTTACCTACGAATACATGCTCATGGACGGTATTGGGGGAGTGCACTCGCCGCGCAGTCGTGAAGGCCTCGATGGCGTGGGTCAATGCGTCGGCACCAGAGATCGCCGTCAGGCCTGGCGGGCACGTGTAGGTGAGTTCGGGGTCGCAGATCGCAGTGTGCGGAATGAGATGCGGACTTGCGATGCCGACCTTGACCGCGCGCGCCGGATCCTCGATCACCACGACCGGCGTGACCTCCGAACCCGTGCCCGATGTCGTGGGCACAGCAATCAGCGGCATCACGGGGCCTGGAACCTTGAATTCACCATAGTAATCGCTCGGTTGGCCACCATGCGTCAGCAACAGCGCGATGACTTTGGCCGCGTCCATACAACTGCCCCCTCCGACGCCGATGATCAGATCCGGACCAAAGGACCGACCCACGGCCAGTCCATCGGCAATGCAGGACGCAGGTAACTCGGCGATGGTTCTGGAAAAAACCTGGGTGGCGACACCCGCACTCCTGAGGCCATCGACCATGGCGGCAAAGGTGGCATCCGCTCCCAAGCGTTCGTCCGTCACGACCAGTGCGCGCTGACCGAGCGAGCGGGCATAAGCCGGCAATGCATTGCGCTGTCCAGCGCCAATGACAAGATTGCGCGGGAGGCGAAGGGTTCCGAAAAGTGTCATTTTCTGTCTCTCTAGTGGTGGTGTTGTTGCACTGCGCTATCGATACCGGCAAGAGTCAGCAGCCGCTCCCAGACCTCCTCGGCGACAGGCAGACCATGCTCAAGGCGCTGCTTGCGGCATTCACGCGCTCTGTCGCCTGGCACCAAGGCACCATCGAAGCCATGAGCCGGCTCGCTGCTGCGGATCATGTCGAGATAGGCTGACAGGCGGGTGTGCGGACCGTCTATGACGATGAACACGTCACCTTTATTGCAGACCTCGGTGGCATCTAGCGTCCCGCGCACATCGGTGCCGATGGCTGCGCCTGCCAGACTTGATACCAGCAGTTCGATAGCCAGACCCAGTGCATAACCCTTGGCGCCGCCAAAAGGCGCGAGGGCGCCCTTTTTGGCCTCATTCGGATCGGTCGTTGGATTTCCCGCGGCGTCGAGTGCCCAGTGACTCGGAATGCTCGCCCGGCGATGTGCATGGTCGTGGATCTCACCCATGGACACGACGCTGGTGGCCGTGTCCATGACGAAGGGCTCGCCTTCGGTAGGCACTCCGATGGAAATCGGATTGGTGCCGATAAGGGCCTTGCGCGCGCCCCACGGATGGACGAGGGCTTCACTGGTCGACATTGCGATGATGGACTGACCACGGGCTGCGACCCGCTCCGCGTACCAGCCCAGCATTCCGAGATGGTTGGAATTGGTGATCCCGGCGATGGCCACCCCGACCTCACTGGCACGTTTCTGTAGGGCATCAAGCGCCGCGATAGCAACGACCGGTCCGAGGCCTCTTTCACCGTCGACGGACAGGAACCCGCTAGAGCGCCAATAGTGCCTCCCCGTGGCGTGGGGGTCGGCGACCCCGTTGGCAATGCGTTGCACGACGCGATCGAGCCGCAACAAACCGTGCGAGGGCACACCCCGCAACTCCGCTTCGAGCAGCACGTCAAGCTGGATCTCCGCATGGTGTGCCGGAATTCCTGCTCGGGCAAGAGCTCGAATAGCGACCTCTCGAATGTATGAAGAACTGATAATTGGCATAATGTATAAAATCCGATCGGATGTATCCTAACGGTCAAGGCAATTTCTTTGTTAAATATATCCGATCGGATAGGATTATTTATAAGTGTTTACCCTATCCTTTCAAGAATCATGATGAAAAATGAAATTTCTACCGTCAATAACGAGCCGCTTGATCCAAGTGGGCTGCCCTCATTGCTGCGACGCCCTGTGCGTTTGGGTGAAGAGGTCTACAACGCGCTTTATGCGCAACTCATGTCCCACAAGATCCCCCCAGGTGGCCGGATCGCGGTAGACAGTCTTGTGCGTGAGCTCGGTGTCTCCCAAACCCCTATTCGCGAGGCCCTTTCACGCCTTGAGGCTCAAGGTCTTGTTGTCAAGACACATCTGATCGGCTACAGCGCTGCCGACCAGTTGAACAAGAATCGCCTGGAACAACTGTATGAATTGAGGCTTCTTCTGGAGCCGGCAATGGCCGCCAAAGCTGCGGTGAACATGTCTGAACCCGCTCTTGATGCACTGGAAGGCATTGCCCGGCAAATGAACGCGCTCGGAAAAGCTGATCTCCAGATTGCTTATGGGCAGTTCGCGCAGCGCGACGGCGACTTCCATGACCTGATTGCGGCAGGTAGCGGAAATGAATTGGCGCGGGAGGCACTAGCGAATCTACATACGCATGTGCACCTCTTCCGGCTTTTCCATCATTCTCGAGCAACGAAAGAAGCCAATGAGGAGCACGCGCAGATCATTGCCGCGCTGCGGCGACGCAACGCCAACGAAGCGAGCCAGGCCATGCGAAACCACATCGAGCGCTCTCGGGTGCGATTCGAAACGTTCTTCACGGGGTAAATGACCTTGACAGTGGAAGATGCCATCGCTTATCAGGCGTTTCTTCGCCGGCCACTTCCGGCCGGACGCTGGATCGGACCATCGCAAAGCAGGGCATCGCCCGGCTGGAAGACCTTTGCCGGCCCATTGTCTGCGCGCTCCGTCGCGTACGCACTGTCGGTTCTGGGTGCGCTGTTTCGCTGGCTGATGACGCAAGGCTACCCGCGTGATGCTGGAGACCAAGGCCTTGCGCCAGTCCATCCGCCACGGGGACGCCCAGTGGGAAGCCGCGCTTGTGCAAAGTTACGAACTGCTGGCTAAAACGGTTCTGTCGCGTTGCCAGTTGATAAACGTGTTTGGGGTAGGAACGGATGCCAGCTCCTCAAACGGGACGGATTTGTCCTGCCAATGCATAAAACTGGTCGGCAAAAGACAGCTCGATACAGCCTTCCAGCAGGAACTGACCTTTGCGGATCATGTGCATGAGTTCGATGCCGGCCAGGACATTTTTGGCCGATCGAAATGACTTGAAGTTGAGCATCGGTTTGGTGACCCGTTTGACAGCGCGATGGTCCTGCTCCACGATGTTGTTGAGGTACTTCACTTGTCGCACGATGACCGGTGTTTCACCTCGGGCATTGATCTCATCCATGGCCGCCTTGTTGGCGCCGCTCTTGTCCATCGTGACCTTCTCGGGAACACCGTTGGCCTTCATGGCTTTTTCAAAGAACCGCAGGGCTGCGGCCTTGTCGCGCCTGGCCGTCAGCAGGAAGTCGACTGTCTTGCCTTCCTTGTCCACCGCGCGGTAGAGATATTTCCAGGCGCCCTTGACCTTGATATAGGTTTCGTCCATCCGCCAGCTGCCGCCCACCGCGCGCTTGTGCTTGCGGAACACTTTCTCAAGCAAGGGCAGAAACCGGATTGCCCAGCGATTGATCGAGGAATGGTCGACAAACACGCCGCGTTCCTCCATCATTTCCTCGAGATGGCGGTAACTCAACGGATAAGCCGCGTACCAACGGATGCATACCAGAATCACGTCAATTGAAAATCGCATCCCTTTGGTTGCCAGCATCGCGTTTCATACCCGTCGCAAAAAAGAACTCAGCATAAACGAGCAGGCGGTACGACCGCCAATGCGACAGAACCCTCGATCGTGCAGGGTGGCATACCACCGCCAAACTGCCCCAGTTCTCCAACCTCTCATTGCTGCCGCTGCCCGCGGGTTCACCCGAACTCAACCCGGCCGAGCAGGTGTGGCAGCAACTGCGCGACCGGCACCTGGCCAACCGCTGCTATGACGGGTATGAGCAGATTGTGGATGCCTGCTGCGACGCTTGGAATGCCTTCACGCAAATCCCTGGTGCCATCCGCTCTTTGTGCTCCCGCAGCTGGGCAGTGCTGCCTTCAGCTTCGGTTATCTCATGACACGGGATTGGTATCAGCCGGACATTCATATCCAGGTCAAACCGGCAGAGCTGCCCCATCTAAAAAAATATTGTGCCGTGCATTCCTAAATCGATAGTAATGCAGCTCGACTACAAGGGCGCCCCCACCGTTGCCAAACTGGTTTCCACCGTGGTTGAATCGCGCAGCGATTGACCATGGACCGTGACTTCTCCATTTCATCGTCATCCTGTCGATGCCGTGTCGTTGTCTGGTGAGCGCAAGGCATGTGGACGGCGAGACTACAACCGGTCATTTCTTGCTGCATTATTTGCAGCAAACCCTGATTGAGAAGACGCGTGCCGAGGGCTCCATTCTTTATTCAAGGCTCAGCTTGACGCTTTGACTATACGGTTGAACGCAACGCGGTAAATGGAGGGCATGGGAAGACTGTCAGCAGATCCGCAGGTCTATTAATCGCCCAGCCGGGATCCAGTGTCAGGCGTGGCGAAGTCCACCGCACAGACGCGGGGGCCGGTAATTAATCGCCGCAGGCGATGAGGTCTGCCGCGCAGTATCCGGTGAACACGGCCGGGGCCATGGAGTGCCTGAGAATCAGGCTTGGCATTAGTGATGCGTCAACGCGCGCATTGTGTTCCTCATCACCTTGTGCTGCGGTTTTTCCATTTTCCAACTGCCAGCCTGTCAGGAGGCGCTGCGTAACATCAGTTAAACATCATTACCGCTGCATTGACTGATAAGGGTTAGGAGCGAATGATCCGACTCCAGCCACCTGATGCCGTGCGGCTCGCCGCTAATAAATAGCGCGCATCTCGATGGCCATGACGAACTGGTGCAACAAAGTGCCGTTCGCAGCCTGCATAACAACGGAGACAACCATGCATGAATGCCCCGTTAGCGTCTTTCCGCAGCAGATCCGCTGGGAAACAGACGGCACCAGTCGCATCCCGTTTCAGGCCTATACCGACGAGGCTCTGTACCGCAAGGAACTGGACCGGCTCTTTTACTGCAATCACTGGTGCTATGTCGGCCTCGAAGCCGAGATTCCGAACCCGGGCGACTTCAAGCGCACGGTCGTGGGTGAGCGCTCCGTGCTGATGGTGCGCGACAAGGACGGCGCCGTCCATGTCGTCGAGAATGTCTGCGCGCACCGCGGCATGGCCTTCTGCCGCGAGCGGCACGGCAACCGCGAGAGCTTGACCTGCCCGTACCACCAGTGGAACTACACGCTGTCGGGCGACTTGCAGGGCGTGCCGTTCCGGCGGGGCGTCAAGCAGGATGGCAAGGTCAACGGCGGCATGCCTGCGGACTTCAAGCCGGCCGATAACAACCTCACCAAGCTCAAGGTCGCCACGCGTGGCGGCGTGGTCTTCGCCTCGTTCGACCACGACGTGGAGTCGCTCGAAGACTTCCTCGGTCCGGTGATCCTCGGCTACTTCGACCGCCTGTTCAATGGCCGCAAGCTCAAGATCCTGGGCTACAACCGCCAGCGCATTCCCGGCAACTGGAAGCTGATGCAGGAAAACATCAAGGACCCGTACCACCCGGGCCTGCTGCATACCTGGTTCGTCACCTTCGGGCTCTGGCGCGCCGACAACAAGTCGCAGCTGCTGATGGATGCGCACCACCGCCATGCGGCCATGGTGTCCACGCGCGGATCGGCCGGCAAGGCGGCCGACGTGACGCAGGTGTCCAGCTTCAAGGCCAACATGGAGCTGAACGATCCGCGCTTCCTGGACATCGTGCACGAACCCTGGTGGGGCGCGCCCACCGCCGTGATGACGACCATCTTCCCGAGCGTCATCTTCCAGCAGCAGGTCAACAGCGTGTCCACACGCCATATCCAGCCCGATGGCCATGGCGCCTTCGACTTCGTCTGGACGCACTTCGGTTTCGAGGAAGACAGCGATGAAATGACGCGGCGGCGCCTGCGCCAGGCCAACCTGTTCGGCCCGGCCGGCTTCGTGTCGGCCGACGATGGCGAGGTCATCGAATGGTCGCAGGAGGGTTTCGAGACCAAGCCGGCGCACCGCACGCTGGCCGAACTGGGGGGGCGCGAAGTCGGCGACACGGACCACATGGTGACCGAGACGCTGATTCGCGGCATGTACGAATACTGGCGCAAAGTGATGGAGGCATGACCATGGATTTCCAGCACTACTTCGAACTGACGCAGCTGTACGGCAACTACGCCTCGGCGGTGGACGCGGCCGACTGGGACGCCTGGACAGAATTCTTCATCGAGGACTGCATGTACAAGCTGCAGCCGCGCGAGAACCACGAGCGCGGATTCCCTTTGGCCACGCTGGCCTTCGACAGCAAGGGCATGCTCAAGGACCGGGTCTACGGCATCCGCGAGACGCTGTTCCATGACCCCTACTACCAGCGCCATGTGATCGGCCCGCCGGTCGTGCGCAAGGTGGATGCCGATGGCCGCATCCATAGCGAGGCCAACTATGCGGTGTTCCGCACGCGTCTGTCCAAGGAGTCGACCGTCTTCAATGTCGGCCGCACCCTGGACGAAGTGGTGTCCACGCCGCAGGGCCTGAAATTCGCATCGCGTCTGGTCATCTACGACAGCGAGATGATTCCGAATTCGCTGATCTACCCTATTTGAGGAGCCGCCATGACCTCGAACTGGATTGATGTGGCCGTGCAGGAGGACGTGCCGCAGGACGACGTGATCGGCCTGGCCGTCGCGGGCCGCGACATCGCGCTGTACGGCGTGGAGGGCGAGGTCTTCGCCACCGACAACATCTGCACGCACGGGCATGCCCAGCTGTGCGATGGTTTCCTTGAAGGCCACGAGATCGAATGCCCGCTGCACCAGGGCCGGTTCGACGTGCGCTCGGGCCAGCCCACCCATGCGCCGGCGACCGAGGCGCTGCGCAGCTACCCGGTGAAGATCGAGGGCGGCCGCGTCTGGCTCGCCCTCGACTGACACCCGTCCACCTCACCAGGAGAACCGTATGAATGCTGAGCGACCTGCGGTCGAAGCCGTCGCATGCCCGAGCGCAACCATCGTGATTGTGGGGGCGGGTCAAGCCGGTGGCTGGGCGGCACAGACACTGCGCAAGGAAGGATTCACCGGCCGCGTGGTCCTGATCGGCGACGAGGCGCATCCACCGCACGAACGCCCGCCTTTGTCCAAGGCTGTTCTGTCCGGCCAGGCATTGCCTGAAAGCACGCAATTGATGAAGCCCGAGGCATTCACCGCGCTGGCACTCGACTGGATGCCCGGCGCACAGGTCAGCCGCATCGATCGCGCAGGCAAGAAGGTCATGCTCACCGATGGCACGGCGGTGGCGTACGACAAACTGATCCTGTGCACCGGTGGGCGGGCGCGCCGGATTTCGCTTCCCGGTGCCGACGAGGTCGGGCTGTACACATTGCGTACCATCGAGGATGCATTGGCCCTGGCGCCAGCATTCTCGCCGGGGCGCAGCGTGGTGGTCGTTGGCGGAGGCTGGATCGGCCTGGAGGTGGCTGCCACGGCACGCCTGCGTGGCGCTGAAGTGGTCGTCGTCGAAGCCCAGGCCCGCTTGTGCGAACGAACCGTGCCGGCGGAAATCTCCGAACACCTGCTTGCGCTGCATCACGCGCAGGGCACGCGGATCATGCTTGGCGCGAGCGTCAGCGGTTTTGCAAAGGGCGCCGATGGCCGTTCGGTCGTCCATCTCGCCGACGGCAGCGCGCTGCCGTGCGATGCCATCGTGCTGGGCATCGGCTTGGTGCCAAACGATGAGCTGGCCCGCGAGGCGGGCCTGGCCTGCGATGGCGGCGTGCTCGTCGATGCGCGCTGCCATACCTCCGACCCGGACATCCTGGCCGCGGGCGATGTCGCCGTGATCACCAACGCATGGGCCGGCCGCCGGATGCGGCTCGAATCCTGGCAGAACGCACAAGAGCAGGGCATGGCTGCCGCGCGATCGGCATTGGGCCTGGCGGTGGACTATCAGCCACTGCCCTGGTTCTGGTCCGACCAGTACGGGATGAACCTGCAGATCTACGGCGTTCCCATGCCCACGCACCGGGTCGTGCGCCGCGGCGATCCGGCGTCCGGCAGCTTCGTGCTGTTCTACCTGGCCGACGATGTGGTCCAGGCGGCGATCGGCCCGAACGCCGCGCGCGACCTGCGCTTCGCGCGTCGGCTCATCGAGCAGCGCAAGCCCGTGGACGCCGAGCGCCTGGCAGACCCGAACACCCCCATGTCCAAGCTGTGACATCGCTGCAAGCCCCTTCCTGAAACATACAAGAGACAAACGTCATGCGCCAAATCGATGTTCACCAACTCGCGGACGATGCCCGCTTCAACCGCTTTCATGGGCTCGTGCTGTTCTGGTGCGCCGTGATCATCATCTTCGACGGTTACGACCTGGCCGTTGTCGGCATCGCGCTGCCCTCCATCATGAAGGACCTGAACGTGGACCCGACCCAGGCCGGATTCATGGTCAGCTCGGCGTTGTTCGGGATGATGTTCGGCGCGATATTCCTGGGGACGATCGCCGACCGCATCGGAAGGCGCTGGGCCATCGTCATCTGCATCACGCTGTTCAGCTTGTTCACGGGTGCCGCAGGACTGACCCGCGATCCCGTCATGTTCGGCATCATGCGTTTCCTGGCGGGCCTGGGCATCGGCGGCGTCATGCCCAACGTGGTGGCCCACATGACGGAGTATTCGCCGAAAAAGATACGCGCCACGCTGGTCACGGTGATGTTCAGCGGTTACGCCGTTGGGGGCATTGTGGCCGCATTGCTCGGCAAGGGCTTGATCGAACGCTACGGCTGGCAGTCCGTGTTCTTCGCTGCTACCGTACCGGTGCTGCTGATTCCAGCGATCCTCAAGTCGCTGCCGGAGTCCATGCCTTTCCTGCTGTCCAAGGGCCGGCATGAGGAACTCAAGCGCATCGCCGCCCGCATCGAGCCGACCTACACGCCTCAGGCCAGCGATCAGCTTACGGTGCCCCCGCAGGACAAGGCGCACGGCGCGCCCACGCGGCACCTGTTCACCGATGGGCGCGGCTTTAGCACCGTGATGTTCTGGATCGCGTTTTTCATGTGCCTTTTCATGGTCTATGCGCTGAGTTCGTGGCTGACGAAGCTGATGGCCAGCGCCGGCTACAGCCTGGGCTCGGCGCTGACTTTCGTGCTGGTGCTCAACGTCGGCGCGATGGTGGGCGCCGTCGGCGGCGGCTGGCTGGCGGATCGCTTTCACATCAAGTATGTGCTCGCTTCGATGTACGCGCTGGCCGCGCTCTCTGTCACCCTGCTTGGCTTTGCGATGCCGCAGGCGCTGCTGTTCTTGGTGGTGGGGCTGGCGGGTGCCTCGACCATTGGAACCCAGATCGTCGCGAATGCCTATACCGGACAGTTCTACCCGATGGCGATACGCTCGACCGGACTCGGCTTTGCGCTGGGCATCGGCCGCAGCGGCGCCATCCTGGCGCCCATCGTCATCGGCGTACTGGTCGGCCTGCAATTGCCGCTGCGGCAAAACTTCTTTGCGATCGCGATCCCGGGCGTGATCGGCATGCTGGCCGTGCTACTGATCGATCACCGCAAATCCGCCTCCGAGCAATACGCCGCCGTGCATGCCGATCCGGCAACGGCTCCAACCGGCGCGGCATTCCCAGCAACTGATTTTTCCCGCCCACTTCACAAGGAAAACCCATGACCGCTACCGCCTACCTCTGGGCTCCACCGCCCGTGTATTGTCTGCCTGTGCGTGGCCGCAGCGAGCGCTTGCCGATCAACCGGCTGTTCTTCGTCGGCCGCAATTACCATGCGCACGCTGTCGAAATGGGGCGCCCCGTCGACAAGTCGGCCGAAGTGCCGTTCTACTTTACCAAGGCGCCATCGACATTGGTCGAGTCCGGGGCCACGGTGGCCTATCCGCCTGGCACCAAGGACTACCAGTATGAAATGGAATTGGTGCTGGCCATCGGCGTCGCCGGCTTTCGCGTGAGCGAAGCCGAAGCCCCAAAGCTCATCTATGGGTATGCCTGCGGCTTGGACATGACGCGGCGCGATTTGCAACTGGCGGCCCGGGAAAAAGGCCGGCCCTGGGATCTGGGCAAGGACGTCGAGCAATCTTCCGTGGTGTCCGAGATCGTGCCCATGCCGCAGGTCGTCCTCGGCCAGGGGGCGCTGAGCATGTCGGTCAACGGCGAGGTGCGCCAGAAGTCCGACTTGTCCAAGCTAATATGGAACATTCCCGAACTGATCGCGGACCTCTCGAAGTTCTATCACCTGCAGCCCGGCGACCTGATCTTCACGGGCACGCCCGAGGGCGTGGGCCCTGTGCAACCCGGCGAACGCATCGAAGGCCGCATAGAAGGCGTCGGTTCGATTGCGCTGAACGTCGGTCCGGCCGAGTAGGCGATGGACCACCCCATGGACAAGGACAACCCATCGATGACCATCGACCTGAAACCCTCGCCCGTGCGCTTGAAAGCCGTCGCCGGCCGGGGACAACCCGAACCTTCGCCCGCGCTGGAGCAGTTGTACCGAGGGTTCGAAGAGGAACTTCTCGTGCCCTTGTGGACCGAGATCGGCGACTTGATGCCGCTGCATCCAAAGTCCAAGGCCGCACCGCATCTTTGGCGCTGGGACCGGCTGAAGGCGCTCGCGGCACAGGCTGGCCAGATCGTGCCCGTCGGGCGGGGTGGCGAGCGCCGCGCCATCGCGCTGGCCAACCCGGACCTCGGGGGCAGGCCTTTTGCCACCCCCACGCTCTGGGCCGCCATTCAATACCTGATGCCGGGCGAAAACGCGCCGGAGCACCGCCATACGCAGCACGCCTTTCGTTTCGTGGTGGAAGGCGAGGGCGTGTGGACCGTGGTCAATGGCGATGCCGTGCGCATGTCGCGCGGCGACTTTCTGCCGCAGGCGGGCTGGAACTGGCATTCCCATCACAACGCCGCCACGGAGCCGATGGCCTGGATCGACGGCCTGGACATTCCTTTCTCGTATTACACCGAAAGCCAGTTCTTCGAGGTCGGTCGCGAGCAGATCAGCCACGCCGAAAAGGGCACGCCTGAACGCTCGCAGTCGGAACGCTTGTGGGGCCATCCCGGGCTGCGCCCAGCGTCCGCGACGACGGCCCTGCCAGCCACGCCGCTGCTGGCCTATCGCTGGAGCGACACCGACCGCGCCCTGGCGGACCAACTGGCCCTCGAGGACGAGGGTTGCGTCGCCACCCTGAGTCCAGGGCACGCCGCCGTGCGCTTCACCAATCCCACGACGGGCGGCGACGTGCTGCCGACGCTGCGCACCGAAATGCACCGCGTGCGCGCCGGCGCCCAGACGCTGGTGCGGCGCGAGGTCGGCTCGTCCGTCTTTCAGGTGTTCGACGGCGGCGGCACCGTCACCGTCGGAGAGCGTACATGGCAGGTTGCGCGCGGCGACCTGTTCGTGGTGCCGTCGTGGCAGCCGTTTGCAGCCCAGGCATCGCCGGCAACGCAGCTCGATTTGTTCCGGTTCGGCGACGCGCCTATCTTCGAGGCGCTTCACGCGCACCGGATGCAGATCGGCAACTGAAGCGACCACGCCCCCCAACCGAGGAGCACCCCGTGAGGCACCCAACGTTCACCCGGCGCGATGCACGGCGCCCCCTTCGACGCAGACTGGCGGGCCTGGCGCTGGCCGCGCTGTCATCGATCGCATGCGCGCAGACGCCCGACAATGCCGCCCGGCTCGCCCCGGACATCGACAAGCTCATCGCGGCCAACCATGCCCCTGTCGAGGCGCTCTACCAGGACATCCATGCCCATCCCGAACTGGCGCTCGAGGAAGTCAATACCGCCAGGAAACTGGCGACGGCGATGCGCGAAATCGGCTTCGAGGTGACCGAGGGCGTCGGCAAGACCGGTGTCGTCGTGATGATGCGCAACGGCGCGGGGCCGACGGTCATGGTCCGCACCGAACTCGACGCGCTGCCCATGGAGGAAAAGACCGGCCTGCCGTATGCAAGCAAGGTCAAGACGGTGTTCGGCGGCAAGGAGTCATTCGTCGCGCACTCCTGCGGCCATGACCTGCACATGGCCGCCTGGGTCGGGACCGCGAAGACGCTGGTCGCATTGAAGGACCGCTGGAAAGGCACGCTGATGTTTATCGCGCAGCCCGCCGAAGAGACCTTGAGCGGGGCCAGGCCGATGCTGGCCGATGGCCTGTTCACACGCTTCGGCAAGCCGGACATGGCATTCGCGCTCCATACCTGGCCGATGGCCTACGGAGAGATCGGCCTGAATTCGGGCCCCGTGCTGACCGGGAGCGATGCGTTCGAAGCGCGGTTTTTCGGCCGGGGCGCGCACGGCTCCGCGCCCGACAAGTCGATCGACCCGGTGCTGATGGCCTCGCGCTTCGTCGTCGACGTTCAAGGCGTGATCAGCCGCGAGAAGGATCCGTTCCAGTTCGGCGTCTTCACCGTGGGCGCCATCCAGGGCGGGACGGTGGGCAACATCATTCCCGAGACCGTCGATCTGCGAGGCACCATTCGCAGCCTGGACAAGGGCGTTCGCACCAAAATGCACGATGGCATTCGGCGCACGGCAAAGGCCAGCGCCCAAATGGCGGGGGCCCCCGAGCCGGAAGTGAAGATCATCCCTGGGTAACCGGTAACCCTGCGGCGTTGTTGACGCGTAAGCCCGGATGCTCAGAAGGGTCGGAGTCGGGACGCGGTTTGCTTGCCAGAGGAAGGACGGCGCTGAGGTCTGCCGCCGGGTGCGGTGGCGGCGATGCATTCGACGAGATTGAAGGAGGCCAGCAGCAGGTATTTCTCGGCATCGCTGCGCACCGCCAGCAAGTCATGATCGCGCAAGTACCCGTGTACGAACGCCAGCAGATAGCGTTGCGCATGATCGTCGACGCGTTGTTGGGCGGCTTGCCGCATGAGCTCGGGACTCAAACATTCGTCGAACCGAATGCTGCCATTGAGGCGCTGCAGGCAGCGCTCCTGAACGTCCTCCGTGATGAGGGGCCAGTCCAGCGCCGACGCCTTGATGGCCTGGTAGGCCACCATCAGGATGTAATACCAATCCCGACAGAGAAAGAACCAAAGTCAGTGATCGGAGTCTGACCAGTCTTGGCTCTCGCAGGAGGTTACGAAAATGTTATCTCAGCACATCATTGATCAGCTGCAGCCCTATGATTTCGACCGGCTGGCCCGCAAGGAATCGGATGGGCGCCGGCGACTGCGCCTGATAGCACTGGCGCATCTCAAAGAGGGCAAAAGCTGCAGCGAAGTGGGCGCTGCACTGCGCGTGAGCCGCCACGCGGTCATGCGCTGGGTGCAGTGGTTCATCGCTGGCGGCGTGGCCCGTCTGGCCGGCATGCCGCACGACTGGAGTACGCAGCGCCTTGCCAAAGGACAGGAAGAAGCGTGTCGCCAGGCCGTCGAACAACTCCAGTGCGAACGCGGCGGTGGGCGGGTTCGGGGTAAAGATATTCGCCAGTTGTTGGACCGGCAGTTCGGCGTTGCCTACAGCTTGAACGGTGTGTATGACCTCATGAAGCGCTTGGGCATGGTATGGATTTCGGCCCGCGCCGTCAGTCCCAGTGCCGATCCGGTGGCACAAGCCGAATTCAAAAAAAAACTTCGTCCAGGAAGTCGCAGCAACGCTGCCCCCGAGCATTGCGCCTGAGCAAGTGGATGTTTGGTTTCAAGATGAAATGCGCATTGGCCAGCGCGGCACGCAAACGCGCCTGTGGGCGCGCAAGGGAACGCGGCCCCGGGTGGTGCGCCAGCAGCAGTCCGAATCGGCATACATCTTTGGCGCCGTCTGTGCGCAGCGCGATACGGCTGTTGGCCTGATCCTGCCGCAGGCCAATACCGAGGCGATGACCCTACACCTGCAGGCCATCAGCGAGGCCGTTCCTGCGGGGCGCCACGCGGTGCTGGTGCTCGATCGTGCAGGGTGGCATACCACCGCCAAACTGCCCCAGTTCTCCAACCTCTCATTGCTGCCGCTGCCCGCGGGTTCACCCGAACTCAACCCGGCCGAGCAGGTGTGGCAGCAACTGCGCGACCGGCACCTGGCCAACCGCTGCTATGACGGGTATGAGCAGATTGTGGATGCCTGCTGCGACGCTTGGAATGCCTTCACGCAAATCCCTGGTGCCATCCGCTCTTTGTGCTCCCGCAGCTGGGCAGTGCTGCCTTCAGCTTCGGTTATCTCATGACACGGGATTGGTATAAATCGGTACTTCCAGCTGCTGCAGGCTCACGCCCATGCGCTCGAGCACCAGCACCGAGGCCAGCAGGTTGGGCTGGCGCAGATAAATTTCGTCGGCCAGCTGCACACGCTGTGCAGCGCTCATGCGCTCCACAGAAACGACCGCCTGGACGACCTGGGCCTGGGACAGCTCGCTCATGGACTCATACCAATCCCGTGTCATGAGATAACCGAAGCTGAAGGCAGCACTGCCCAGCTGCGGGAGCACAAAGAGCGGATGGCACCAGGGATTTGCGTGAAGGCATTCCAAGCGTCGCAGCAGGCATCCACAATCTGCTCATACCCGTCATAGCAGCGGTTGGCCAGGTGCCGGTCGCGCAGTTGCTGCCACACCTGCTCGGCCGGGTTGAGTTCGGGTGAACCCGCGGGCAGCGGCAGCAATGCCCCCTGTGTCAGACTAGTTGTCGCCTCCGATTTTCCGCGGGTTATCCGCAGCGCAAGCGACATTTCATGCACAGAAAACCTCATTCCCATCACTCCACCGAATTCAAGGAGCAGGCACTGCTCAAAGCCCGCCATCGCGGCGCGCGTTCAATTCTGAGCCTTGCCAGCGAGCTGAACATGTCTGCCGGCACCCTCAAGCGATGGGTGCTGGACTCGGCCAAGGCCGGCGAACAGGCACTCGGGGAGACAAGCCCTGCGCTGGACGGCCCGGCTGCATCTTGGTCGCCATCGCAGCGCCTGAGGGCTCTGCAGGAAAGCTACGCATTCAATGGCCCGGCACTGGCGGCGTGGTGCCGCGAGCGTGGTGTGTTCGAGCACCAGTTGGTGCAGTGGCGCGAAGAGTTTTGCACCCCGGTCGCGCCCGCCTCGCGCGAGGCAACGGGTGCCTTTCGAGAACTCCAGCGTCAGCACGAGCAGCTCCAGCGTGAATTGCGGCGCAAGGAAAAAGCGCTGGCCGAGGTAGCCGCCTTGCTGGTGTTGCAAAAAAACTTCCAGGCGCTGCTGGAGGGCGCGGACAAATGACGTCCGTCCAGCAGCGCCAAAAGTTGCTCGGCCTGATCGGCAAGGCCTGCGCCGACGGGGCGCGCTTGAAGCCGGCTTGCCATCAAATCGGGCTGTCCTGCCGTAGCGTGCAGCGCTGGCAGCGCACGCAGGCGGCCGAGGGCGACCAGCGTCCTTCGGGCAAGCGGCGCTATGTGTGCCCGCCCAACAAGCTGCGCGAGGACGAGCGCCAGGCGGTGATGGCCACGCTCAACAGCGAAGCGTTCAAGGACTTGCCGCCGAGCCAAGTCGTGCCTCGCCTGGCCGACCGCGGCGTCTATGTGGCCTCGGAGTCCACGATGTACCGAATACTTCGACAGCAGGGCCAACTGGGCCATCGACGCTCGGAGCGCGCAGCGCAAAAGCGAAGCCGGCCGCGCGCCCTTGCCGCCACCGGAGCCGATCAGGTGTTCTGCTGGGATATCACGTATCTGCCCACTCAGGTGCGCGGCCAGCACTTTTACCTGTACCTGTTCGAGGATTTGTTCAGCCGCAAGATCGTGGGCTGGCAGGTGTTTGACTGCGAGAGCGCCGAGCTGGCCAGCCAGTTGCTGCGTGACATCTGTGAGAGCCAGGGCATTCGCCCGGGCCAGCTGACGGTGCATTCGGACAACGGCTCGCCCATGAAGGGCGAGACCATGCTGGCGGCCATGCAGCGCCTGGGCGTGGCGCACACGCGCAGCCGTCCGTCCGTGAGCAATGACAATCCGTACGTCGAATCAGCGTTCAGAACGCTGAAGTACCGCCCCGAACTGCCTGTCAAGCCGTTCGAGAACCTGCTGGCCGCAAGGCGCTGGGTCACCGAGCTGGCCCATTGGTACAACCACGAGCATCGCCACAGCGCCATTGGCTTCGTGACACCGGCGCAGCGCCATGCCGGCCTGGACCGGGCACTGCTTGAGCAGCGCGCGCTCGTCTATGAACAGGCCCGCCAGGAAAATCCTCAGCGCTGGTCAGGGCAGCCTCGCCAGTGGGCGCATGTCGATGTCGTGCACCTCAACCCAGAAACCAAGCAACAAACCAAGGAGCCTGAATCCAAGCAAAAAACAGCCTGACTCACTTCACTTCAGGCGACAACTTCCTTGACAGCCACCGAATGAGAGGTTGGAGAACTGGGGCAGTTTGGCGGTGGTATGCCACCCTGCACGATCGAGCACCAGCACCGCGTGGCGCCCCGCAGGAACGGCCTCGCTGATGGCCTGCAGGTGTAGGGTCATCGCCTCGGTATTGGCCTGCGGCAGGATCAGGCCAACAGCCGTATCGCGCTGCGCACAGACGGCGCCAAAGATGTATGCCGATTCGGACTGCTGCTGGCGCACCACCCGGGGCCGCGTTCCCTTGCGCGCCCACAGGCGCGTTTGCGTGCCGCGCTGGCCAATGCGCATTTCATCTTGAAACCAAACATCCACTTGCTCAGGCGCAATGCTCGGGGGCAGCGTTGCTGCGACTTCCTGGACGAAGTTTTTTTTTGAATTCGGCTTGTGCCACCGGATCGGCACTGGGACTGACGGCGCGGGCCGAAATCCATACCATGCCCAAGCGCTTCATGAGGTCATACACACCGTTCAAGCTGTAGGCAACGCCGAACTGCCGGTCCAACAACTGGCGAATATCTTTACCCCGAACCCGCCCACCGCCGCGTTCGCACTGGAGTTGTTCGACGGCCTGGCGACACGCTTCTTCCTGTCCTTTGGCAAGGCGCTGCGTACTCCAGTCGTGCGGCATGCCGGCCAGACGGGCCACGCCGCCAGCGATGAACCACTGCACCCAGCGCATGACCGCGTGGCGGCTCACGCGCAGTGCAGCGCCCACTTCGCTGCAGCTTTTGCCCTCTTTGAGATGCGCCAGTGCTATCAGGCGCAGTCGCCGGCGCCCATCCGATTCCTTGCGGGCCAGCCGGTCGAAATCATAGGGCTGCAGCTGATCAATGATTTGCTGAGATAACATTTTCGTAACCTCCACCAAGACTCCAATATCGCTCAGACTTCAATCGCTGGCATTGGTTCTTTATCTATCGGGATTGGTATTATGTTACCGAGGGCGCCTGCGGTACGGCACAGGATTGTCCCCAATTGCGCGGGCTGCGATAGCGCTTGTACTGCCGTTTGGGCTCGATGCCCTCGAGCATGAGTTTCAACGCCGTCCAGTCCATCTCGCGGTGAACCACCGCACTCCAGTCGCGCAAGAATGTCCCGCCCTCCAGGCGTTTGGCCCACACGCACCAGCCGCTGCGGTCAAAGTACAGCACCTTCATCTGCGTGGCGCGGCGGTTGACGAAGACAAACAGATGCCCGCTCAGCGGGTCCTGATGCAGCCCGTGCCGCGCCAGTGCGTACAGGCCATCGAAGGACAGCCTCATGCTCACCGGTTGACCATAAAGGAAGACGCGAATCTGGCCTTCGGGAAAGAACATCAGCGCCGAACCAGGGTGAGGGTCAGACCCGCGCCGAGGTCCAGGCGCAACTCCAGCGCCGGGCAAGGCGCGGGCGCACCCGAGCCCATCGTACCCAAATCGACGAAAGCCATCGGTGCCTGGCTTTGGGCGTCCTGCTTGAGCTGGCGAACCACGCCAGCCCCACCAAGCAAGCGCGAACGCCAGCGCGCAAAGCTACTGCGGCACAGACCCTCACGGCGGCAGAACGCCTCTACCGTCAATCCGGCGCCTTCAAAGCGTTTGAACGCTTCGAGCCAGGCTTGCTCGTTCAAACGGTGACGGCGCTTTACGCCCTCGTTGACCATGGCTTGCATCGCTGTTGCTCCTCATCGTAAATCAATGAAGGCATTGTTCCCGACGACACCTTTGCAAGGAAGGACGCCGTTCAGTTACCGGTTACATCCCTAGCGTGGACTCGGTCGTGAACGACGCGGCCATCGTGAACCGCAACGAAGCCATCCTGAAGGCCGCCTTCGATCCGGCCAAGGTCAAACGGATGCCGCCGGCCAGCCCGACCGACGACTTCGCCGAGTTCGTCAGCGCGGGCGTGCCCTCGATGTTCTTCTTCATCGGCGTGCTCGATCCGAAAGATGTCGAAGCCTCGCGCCAGCCCGGCGGCAAGCCTGTGCCGATCAACCACTCGCCGTACTTCGCGCCCGTGGCGGAGCCGTCGCTCAAGACGGGCATCAAGGCGATGAGCCTGGCCGTGCTCGGCGCGATGCAGAAATGACAGGCGGCGCTGGCCCGTTCTTTTGTTGACTCAGGGTTCAGGCGGGCGCAAGCCGGGCGGACAGGCGCTCCAGGAGCGCAGGGTGCGGCTCGTGGCCTACGCCGTGCGCCAGATCCAGCGTGACCTCGGTGCCCAACTGCAGCAGTCGCGCCTGCGCGGTCTGCGCCAGCGCAGCGGGCATCACCGGGTCGGCATCGCCGTGCAGGAAATGAATCGCCGCGCCGGATTGCCGGTTCGGCAGCGTGGCGAACCGGCCTGCGATGGCGACGATCCGTAGGGCCGCAGGCGCGGCGAGCTTGGTGGATTCGAGCGCCATGATCGCGCCCTGCGAGAAGCCAGCGATCAGCGTGCGTTGCGCGTCGGTGCCCGAGACGCGCTGCCAGTGCTGCACGGTCGCCACGAAGGCGGGCATGGCCCCGTCCACGCGCGCCTGGCGGTTGTCCTCGGTCACTCCGCGCACCGAGAACCACTGCAGTCCATGGCTGGAAACGTCGGAAGGCTCGGGCGAGGCAATGCTGACCACCATGGCCGCGCTGTCGCGGTTGGCGAACCAGCGCGCGGCGCCCAGCAGCGACTGCGGCACCGAGCCGACGCCGTGCATGAGCAGTACGAGCTGCGAGGCCGGGCCCTGGGGTTGCTGGACGATGAGGGAGGTGGGAGACATGGCGGTTCCTTGCAAATGAAATGGATTCAGGACAGGGCGGGCGCGCCCGGCAGCTCGCCGAAGACGTAGCCTTCCATGGACAGCACGCCGTAGGTCACGCCGCCTTCCATGACCTCGACCGTCTCGCCCGCGCTGCTGGCGCCGGCGGCCACGAGCAGCGGCAGATAGTGCTCGTCCGAGGGGTGGGCGCGCCGGCTATGCGGTGCGCCACGGAAGTCGATCAGCGCCGCCTCGTCGTGCGCCGTGGCGGCGCGGCGGGCCCACTGCACGAATTCGCGCACGTAGTCCTCAGACGCCTCGGTTTCCGACTGGCGGAATTCGTACAGGTTGTGCGTGAGGCTGCCCGAGCCCATGATCAGCACGCCCTGCTCGCGCAGCGGTGCCAGCGCGCGGCCCAGCGTCAGCGCATCGGCCGGGCGCAGGTCGATCGGCAGCGACAGCTGGAGCACCGGCAGCGGCGCGCCGGGCAGCATGTGCAGCAGCGGCACCCAGGCCCCATGGTCCAGCCCCTGCTCGCTCGCCAGTTGCGCTGGAAGGCCGGACTGGTCCAGCAGCGCAGCCACCTCGCGGGCGACCTCGGGCGCGCCCTCGGCGGGATACCGCAACGCATAGAGCGGCGCTGGAAAGCCGCCAAAGTCGTGGATGGTCTGCGGCCGCGCGCTGGCGCCGACGCGCAGTCCGCGCGTGCGCCAGTGCGGCGAGACCACGAGGATGGCTCGCAGCCCGGGCAATGCACGCACGCGCTCGCCGATGGCGTGCAGCAGGGGGCCGGCCTGGCCGGGCTCCAGCGCGAACGTGGGTGCGCCGTGTGAAACGAACAGGGCGGGAATCTTCATGGAAATGCTCCTTGGCGTTGTCCCCCGCGCCTCATGGAGCGGGGAGGGTTGCTTACTTGACGAGACCGAACGGATCCTTCACCGGGCGCTTGGCCGGGTCGGCGTTGTTCCAGAACTGCTGCACGATCCAGCCGTACTCGGGCAGGCCGTTGATGAATGGAGGCAGCATGTCGTTGGCCGACGGCAGTTTCCAGTCGGCCTGCAGTTCCGCCCCCAGCGCATAGACGGTGTTGAGTTGCGCGCCCGCGGCGCTCATGCGCTGCATCGCGGCGTCGGCCTCGTACTTGCTCCAGGCGCCCGATGCGTCCACCACCGGATGCACCACGTAGCCATCATTGATCATCGACAGCGTCGGGAGCGTCACGCACGTACCCAGCGTCACACCGGAGATGATGATGTGCTTGCGACCCGTTTTGGCCACTAGGTTCTCCAGCGCCTTGCGGAAGGTGGGATCTTCGTAGGCGTTGATGATGCCGGTGCGGCGGTGGATGGGCTGGTCCTTGAAGGTCTCCTTGAGCTCTGGCAGCAAGTCGCCGTTCTGCCACTGGGCGTTCGATGAGGACAGGAGCACCGGGATGTTCAGCGCCTTGGCCATCTGTGCCAGCGACACCACGTTGGCCTTGTAGCCCGATGCCTGCGCGAAGTCGCGGGTGCTGGCCATCAGGCCGATCTGATGGTCGATAAACAGCATGATGCTGTTGTCCGGCGTGGGCTTCTCGTAGGCCGCGCGGCCGGCCTTGCGGGCCTCCGCCGGGCTCGCCCTGGTGGACAGCGCCTTGTCGGTGATCGGGCTCACGATGTCGGCCGGGCGCTCTTGCGCGACAGCCAGGGTGGCGGCGCCCGCCAGCGCGAGGGCGGCGGCGATCCGGGTCAGTTGCTTGTGCATGGTTTTTCTCCGTGTGGGTTGAGGGGGAGCCGAATCAGTCGCGACGGATCCAGGTGGGCGCGATCTGCGTGCCTTGCCCGGCGCCGTAGGCGAAATAGATGTTCAGGCCCGCCACCGGCTCCAGGTAGCGCGCGTTCTTCAGCCCGCCCGCGTCAAACGGTTGGAAACCGATGCTTTCAGCCAATGCGCGCACGGTCTGCTTGGCGCGCTCGTCGTCGCCGGCGTAAAAGACCGGCACGGTCTGGCCGTTCGGGAAGGCCGGGCCTTCGGCCAGCACCTGGGCCAGCACGGTGTTGAAAGCCTTCACCACCTGCGCGCCGGGCAATGCCTTGGCGATCTCTTCGGCGGCCGATGTGTCGAAGCCCAGTGTCAGGCCCATGTAGTCGGCCGTCAGCGGATTGGTGATGTCGATCACGATGCGGCCTTCGAGCGAGCCGAGCGCCTTCAGCGCAGGGACAGCATCGGCGTAGCCGGTGGCGACGATGACGACCTGCGAGTCGCCCAGCGCCTGCGCTGCAGGCACGGCCGTGGCGCCTGCATGGGCGCTGGCCAGGGCCTGCGCCTTGGTCAAATCGCGCGCAGTCACGCGAACCTGGTGGCCTGCGGCGGTGAGTTGTTTGACGAATCCTGCGCCCATGTTGCCGGCGCCGATGAGGGTAACTTTCATGTCAATTCCTGGTTGGTTGAGGGAGTGCATGAACTGTATTTGTTTCATATCAAAAGATAAACTTGCCGATTTAAGATTAACAATTCCATTTTTCGGTTCAATCGTGTGGCCAGCGGCAGGAGTGGCACACCTTTGTGCTGGTTCTTGGCACCCGCAGCCCTGTTGGCGCGCCGACGTGCTGGCGATGGGCAAGGCCGGACGCGAGGCCGCACGCCCTGCGCGCTCGCCGGGGCCAAGGCTGCCTGTGATGTGTGATGGGTGCGCTTGCAGCGAACCCGGTCACTTGCAAGCGTAAAAAAAGCCTGGAAGCGTCCAGGCTTTGGGCGGCACATCGATTCGACGAATCGATGTGGAGGGAGGGCCTCGATCAGAAGGGCAGAAGCGCCTTGATTCTGAAGGTTGACCCTTCGGCCCGGTTCAAGACGCCATGCTCCTGTTCAAGCTTTGCCATTACAAACCAACCCTTTCCGGTGTCATATTTGACGGAGGGGCCGATGGCATAAGCCCGGCCCTTGTTATTGGCAACGGTGACGCCGTTTTTCTTGTCATCCGTGATTTGCTGGTAGACGAAGCCGCCCACACCCACCGTCCATCCGTTGCCCAGCGCCCATCCGACGGAATAGTCGGCGTGGAGTTCCTGGCCAGAACGGTAGTCGGTCGCGTGATTGACACCGTTGAAGTCATACATGACCTTCACATCCGCATTGATGCCCGTTGGCTGGACATAGGTCACTGCAAAGACGGGCTCGATGTTCCAGTAGTTCCGGCCGAGGTTGGCCAGCTTGTTGCTGTCATAGCTGCCCGTTGGCGCCGTGACGTCCACCGCCCACACATAGTGGAGCTTGTCCGATGCGTGGTAGCCTAGTCCGGTGCCGAACACCATGTCGGCAAGGCCCGAGGTACTGCCGTTGGCGGCTCCGGCCTTGACCTTGAGGTTGACCAGGGGAGCGACCGCATGGAACAGCAACTGACCACCGAGCAGCTGTTGATCTGTTACCCGGACTACGCGCAGCGCCAGGGCGTTCGCCTGAACATTGAAGTCCAGGGGAATCCTGTTGCCGTTGTTGTCGCGCAGCGTTGACGCTTCATAGCGCGATGCGTACGTCAAAAAGTACGTGCCAGGAGGGGGCAATGCGCCGGCCAGGTAGTTTTCATTGCCGTTGGGGTAGACGCCGCCGCCGCCCTCTGTCGCCTGTGCGGCACTGCCCAGGGTTGCCAACAGAATTGCCGCTGTCAGTGCTTTCAATTTCAGCACGTTGCAAGTATTCATTTTGTCTCCAATTTTTTAAAAAAAGATGACTCCATCGTCCTGTTGAGGACGATGAATCACCATGTGCATGCCGAGCTGCAAAGGGGCCCGGCTTCCCTGATCACTCGTTCAAAGCCTTGAACCTTGTAACCCGGACGTTCGCGCCCAGGCCATCTGCGGCCCTGACGGGGCAGCAATAGAACGGTGGACGATTTCGAACGAACCGGGTGAGATCCCAAGTCGCCTCAGGGCGATGGAATGCATGGGGCGTGGGGTGCAGGCACCCCGCGCAGTCCATGTCCTAGACCGGATAGGTCTGAACGGATGGCTCCACCGTGATCCACTTCAATTCCGTGAATTCGTCGATCACCGCCCGGCCGTCGAACTTGCCATAGCCGCTGTTCTTGGTGCCGCCGTAGGGCGCCTGGGCCTCGTTCTGCACGGTCGAGCCGTTGATGTGAACCGAGCCGTATTCCATGCGCATGGCAACGCCGAGTGCGCGGGTGACATCGCGGCCAAAGACGGCCGAGGACAGTCCATAGGCGCTGTCGTTTGCCACCTGCAGCGCTTGCTCCACCCCCTTGACGCGCACCACGGTGGTGACCGGGCCAAAGGTTTCCTCGTCGTAGATCTTCATGTCCGCCTTGACATGGTCCACGATGGTGGCCGGCATGACCGCTCCCACTGCTTTGCCGCCGCAGGCCAGGGTCGCACCCTTGGCCAGGGCATCATCAATCAGGGCGTTCAGGCGCGGGCCCGAGTCACTGGCCACCATGGGCCCGATCACGCAGGCTGGATTGACGCGCGGGTCACCCATCACCAGTTCCTGGGCGCGGGCGGCAAACTTGGCGACAAATTCGTCGGCAACGGCCTCGTCCACCACCAGGCGTTCGGTGGACATGCAAATCTGGCCCTGGTACAGGAAGGAGCCGAACACCGCGGCCTTCACGGCTTCGTCGATGTCGGCATCGTCGAGCACCACCTGCGGCGACTTGCCGCCCAGCTCCAGCAGGCAGCGCTTGAGATGGGTGGCCGCCTTTTGCGCAATGATGCGGCCAACGCGGGTGGAGCCGGTGAAGTTGATGCGGCGCACCGCCTTGTGCGCAATCAGCGCATCGATCACTTCCGGCGCGTCCTTGGGCGCATTGGTCACCACATTGAGCACGCCGGGCGGGAAACCGGCTTCCACCAACGCATCGGCCACCAGCAGATGGGTCTTGGGACTGGCCTCGGACGCGCGGAACACCACGGTGTTGCCGCAGGCAATCGGGTAGGCAATGGCACGGGCGGCAAGCACCACCGGGCCGTTCCACGGCACGATGCTCAGGATCACGCCGACGGGCTGACGCACGGTCATGGAGAGTGCGCCGGGCTTGTCGGTCGGAATGGTTTCACCCTGGATCTGGGTGACCATGGACGCGGCTTCGCGGAACAGGTTGGCGGCCAGATGCACGTTAAAACCGGCCCACAGCGCGGCGGCGCCCACTTCGGCCGCCATTACTTCGATGAACTGCGGCGTCTTGGATTCCAGAATGTCGGCGGTCTTGAGCAGCAGGCGGCGGCGCTCGCTCGGTGCGGTGTTGCGCCAGCTCTGGAAGGCAGTGTGGGCCGAATCGGCGGCCGCAACCGCGTCCTCCACGCCGCCGGCCGCGGCGCTGGTGATCACTTCTCCGCTATCGGGATGGATGCGGTTGAAGGTTTCACCGGACTTGGCGGCGACGGATTGGTTGTCAATGATGAGTTGGGATTCCATGGTGCATTCCTTGGGTCAATAGTTTGAGTGAATGGGTGATTTAGCCGCGTTCGGTCAGGATGTCTGCCATGCGTTCACCGATGAGGGCGCAGGTGGCCATGGTGGCCACACCGGCAATGCGCGGCATGATGGAACTGTCGGCGATGCGCAGCCCCTGCACGCCGTTCACGCGCAGCTTGGAGTCCACCACCGCCTCGGCGTCCTTGCCCATGCGGCAGGTGCCCGACTGGTGGAAATAGGTGGTCGCGCCATTGCGGATAAAGTCCTCCATGGCCTTGCCCGTCAAGGTCTTGCCAGGCGCCACCTCGCGCTTGACGAAGTCCTTCATGGCCGAAGAATTGCCAATTTCGCGGCACACCTCGATGCCAAAGGCCAGCGCCTTGACGTCGTCCGGATGGCTCATGAAGCGGGCGTCGACCACCGGACGGTCGGCTGGATTGGCCGAGCTGAGGCGGATTTCGCCACGGCTCTTGGGCGCCACCAGGCCCGCGCACAGCGCCCAGCTGGTGGGCGGAGGCGAATACTCCTTGCCAATCACATCGCTGGCATAGGGCAGCTCGATCTGCACCAGATTGATGTCAGGAGATGCCAGCGATGCCTGGCTCTTGAGAAAGCCCGCTGCGTTGGCCGCGCTGTTGCGATGGGGAATGTGTTCCTTGGGCTCCCAGATGCAGCCGCCATGCAGGATGTGGTCCTGGAAATTGCGTCCCACTTCCTTGGCGTTGACTAGCGTCTTGATACCGTGCTGGCGCAACTGCGCTTCGTCGCCAATGCCGCTGAGCATGAGCAGCTTGGGGGTGTTGATGCCGCCGGCACTCACGATGACTTCGGTGTTGGCGCTGATGTTCTTGACGCCGCCCGCCGTGGCGATCTGAACGCCCGTGACCTTGGTGCCCGAGAAGGTCAGGCGATCCACATGGGTGTTGACCAAGACGGTGACGTTGGGGCGCGCCAGGACCGGGTACAGGTAAGAGCGGGCCATGCTCTGACGGCGCCCGTCGCAGATGATCTGGTTCATCAGGGCGAAACCAATGCCGCTTTCCTCGCGCGCGCCATTCAGGTCATTCAACACCGGATAGCCCAGGGCACGGCAAGCCGCCAGCATGGCGGGTGCCACCGGGTGCGGGTCCTTCGCCGGCTGGCACCAGACGGGGCCGTTCTTGCCACGATAACGGGCGTCCGGGGCACCTTGCCAGCTTTCCATGCGCCGGTAGATTTCGAGCCCGGACTCGTATCCCCAGGCCCGGTCGCCACTGGCATTGCCCCAGTATTCCAGGTCTGCCTTGAAGGGGCGCGCCCAGATGGTTGCATTGATGCTGCTGCCCCCGCCCACCACGCGCCCCATGTGTTCGGGAATGGCGCGGTTGTTGGTGCTCGGTGCGGCCAGTGCCACGTCCTTCCAGTCCCGCTCGGTACCCAGATTGGTGAACCAGACGCTCGGGTCCATCACGGAAGGCGCCGTGTCCCAGTCGCCCGCCTCAATCATGAGAATGGAAGCGTCCTTGCGGGTTGCCAGTCTGCCGACCAGCGCGCAGGCCGCCGAGCCGGTACCGACCACCACATAGTCATAAGCGCTGAGCACCTTGGCGCTGCGCTCGTTCTGGTTGGCGCGAATGGCGTCCAGTTCGTCCGCCAGCGCACTGAGCCCCACGCTGGAAAAACCGGCTGCCGTGGCTGCGCGCATAAAGCCGCGGCGGTTCATGCGGCCAGAAATCAGGGCACGTTCAAGATGTTCCAGCAAGCCATCCGAGGGGGCATTCAGGTTTTTTGAATCGGAATTCATAGTCATGCGGTTTGAAGTTGTAGTGTTGTTAAAAAGTTGTCTCCAGCGGCGCATGCCGTACGCGCAAACTGCGCCGCCTGGAACCAACTTTAGGTAACTACTACTGCGTCAAATACATCGGGAATACCCTAGAGTCCGGTTGTTCCATATGGGAACAACTTGGCCTGTAAAAGGGCGCTGAGACCTCGTCTGCTGGCCCCGTGTGCAGGCTGTCTACGCGCCCTGGATGCGGCGGTAGATCAGTCCACGGGACACCCGCAGCTTCCTGGCCGCGGCGGAGACGTTGCCGCCGCACTCTTTGAGGGTTCTGGCAATCAGGTCAACGTCAGCGTCACGCAGGCTGGCGGGCTCGGACGGGTCCACTGCGGCAAGTGCGGTGTTGTGTTCCGGGACGCTTGCAGTAGGCAGAGGATCGTCCCGGGTTTTTTCCACCCATGAGGCCTCTTGCACCGGCTGCCTCATGGCAAAAAGTTGGCGGTGCCCGTCACGCGCCTGGAGCTCGCAGCGCACATGCACCAGCAGTCCATTGGGCAGACGCAACAGCGAACTGCCGGTGCCCGGCGTTGATGCCAGCTCCGAAAAGCTGCGCTGCAATACCTCGTCAACCGTGCAAGGCTTTGGGCATTCGCCCTCCGGGCTCACACCTAAAAGCCGTGATGCTGCAGCGTTTCGCCAGACGATCTGACCCGCCATGTTCACGCCCATCAGGCAGGCCATCGGGGTGTCAAGCATGGCGAGGGAAATCTGAAAGCGCACGATCAGGTGCTCATCGGATTGCGATACCAGCAAACGATTTTCAATCGAAGAGGCGTAAATGCCGACCACTGTGGCTGCATCAAAATTAAAAGCAATTCCTTCACTGGACATATCCAGTACGCCAGCCAGATTGCCATAAATATCGCGAATGGGCGCGGCCGCGCAGTGCATCAGGTTGACACTCTCGAAGTAGTGTTCTGCCCCCTGAACGCAGGCCTGCTGGCCGGTGCGCGCCACAATGCCGGGCGCCGACGTGCCGATGGCCTCTTCTGAAAAATTGACGCCGATGCGGTGTGCCACCGGCGTGATCTTTTCATTTTCACGCCTGGAACAGGTTGTCCCAATGACGACCCCGCTGGGGTCTGTCAGCATGGCGCCGCAATTCGTGGCTCCCAGCACTGCGTCCAGTTCGCTGGCCTCGGCCAGCCAAGCATCGCGCAACAAGCGGTTTTTTTGCACGGCCAAGTGCGCCCGGCTGGCGGACACCGCTTGAAACTCCACGCGTCCGCGCGGATCCTGCTTTTGCCTAAGGCATCTGGCCCAGGACTGGAAGACGGCTTCGCTGACTACCCCTGATGGCAGCTCGCCGTCTTCAAAATACCTTTGTCGTGCCAGTGCGATCCGATCAGCCCGTGTCGAGAAGAAAATGGATCGCATGGCTAGGCCTTCAAAAAGTGGGCGTCAGGCTACTTACGATGCGTCGGGCTGAGCCATAGGTGCAGCACGTTGAAAGGCCTCCAGAGTGCCGCACTGCGCATCCACTTCCATGATAAGTGGCCAGCGCCCCAGATCCACCTTGAAGCGGCGTGCGCTCTCAATTTGTGGAATCAGGTATACATCGGCGATGGTCGGTGCATTGCCGAAGCTAAAGCCCGCTCGCCGGGGATCTGCCGCCAGCAGGGCTTCATAAGCATCAAAGCCGGCGGCAATCCAGGTGGCGCACCAAGTGTTGATGGCAGCGTCATCAGCGCCAAAGCTGGCGCGCAGCGTGTCCAGAATACGCTTGTTGTTGACTGGGTGAATGTCGCATCCGACCACCGCTGCCAGCGCCCGCACATGGGTTCTAGCGTTGATATCCGTGGGCAGCAGCGCGGGCGTGGGGTAGCGCTCTTCGAGCCATTCGATGATGGCCACGGACTGCGTCAGCACCAACTCGTCCTCCACCAGCGCTGGCACCAGACCCTGCGGATTGAGGGCTTTGAAGGCCGCACCCTGGTGTTCATTCTTGCGCAGGTCTACCGCCACGTAGTCGTAGTCCGGCCCCTTGAGATTGAGCGCAATGCGCAGCCGGTGGGACGTCCCGCTGCGAAAAAAGTTATAGAGCTTCATTGCGTGTGCTTACTCGGGTTCGCCTACCGTCAGGGCCACCTCGGCCACACCTTCGACGCGACCGGTAATCTTGTCGCCAGCCACCACCGGGCCCACGCCTTCGGGCGTGCCGGTGTAAATCAGGTCGCCGGGCTGCAGGTGGTAAAAAAGCGACAGGTCAGCGATGATTTCACGGACATTCCAGATCAGCTTGTCTACATTGGACGACTGCTTGGTCTGGCCATTGACTTCCAGGGCGATGGCGCCGCTGTCAATCACCACACCTTCCATCGGCACGATGTCCGAGCAGACGGACGACTGCTCCACGTCCTTGCCCAGGTCCCAGGGACGGCCCTTGTCGCGCGCGACCAGTTGCAGGTCGCGCCGCGTCATGTCCAGGCCGGCGGCGTAGCCGTAGATCAGCGTGTGGGCGTCTTCGGCCTTCACGCGAAAGCCTGCCTTGCCAATCGCCACAACCATCTCCATCTCGAAGTGGTAGTTGCCGGTCTCGGGTGGGTAAGCCACGGTGGCGCCCGAAGCTGTCAGGGTCTGCGGCGCCTTGGTGAAGTAAAACGGGCGCTCCACCGACTTGTCCACCGGACGCCCCATCTCCACTGCATGGGCATGGTAGTTGCGGCCGACAAAGAACAGCCGATTGATCGGGAAGCTGGCGTCCAGGCCACGAACGGAAACGGACATTACGGGTGGGGCGCTAAACAGGTATTGGGTCATGATCATGCTCTTATTTGGAAAAAGTTAAAAGGAAGTATCCATTCGGATCGCTGCAGAAAGGCTGCTTGAAACTCAGCCTCGGTTTTCGTACACGCCGAGCTTGCGGTGCAGTGGCGCTTCATCGGCCACAAACAAGAACGCTGGCGTCGTGGCAGAGCGGTTCTTCAGCGTCACGGCGGTATAGCCGGGCGCGCAGCAAGTGTCGGCTTCGACCATCGTGAAGCAGGTAGCCTCCACTTCGACATCGCTCTGGCCTTCAATCTGATGGAATACCTGGGCCGGTGAGCGTGCTGGCAGGCGCAAGGTCTCGCCGGGACGCAACATCAGCGCATAAAAGCCCAGAATGTTTTCCGCGTCCGCGCCGGTCTCGGGATTCACGTAGGTGACTTGAACTGCGTCCGATCCTGCTTGCTCCTCGGCCAGCGACAGCAAGGCCGCCTTGGCATCGGCCCAGGGATAGCGCAGCATGGGATAAGCCTTGTCCGCGCGCTGAAACACCTTGGTGGGCGCCACGCCACCACGGGCATAGGCCTTGAAGCCTTGACTGGATGTGGCGCTCTGGCTGGGGCCTTCCAGATGGTATGAGGTCTCCGTGTAGTAGATCAGCGGCAGATCCAATACATCCAGCCAGATCACCGGATCTTTGCCATCATGGCCGTGCTCATGCCACAGGCCAGTGGGCGTCAGGATCAGATCACCTCGGTGCATGGGGCATTTTTCGCCACCCACCAGGGTCCATGCGCCCTCGCCCTCGACCACCATGCGAACCGCGTTGGGCGTATGGCGGTGGGCTGGCGCCAGTTCTCCCGGCAGCAGCAGCTGCATGCCCAGGTACATGGCCGCGCTGGCCTGCATATTGGTCAGGCCGTGCCCCGGATTGGCCAGCACCAGCACGCGGCGCTCGGCCTTCTCGATGGGCGTCAACTCACCGGCCTCAATCAACAACTCGCGAATCTCGCGATAGGGCCAATGCGTGGTCTGTGTCTTGCGCGTCGGAATGTTCGGCGGCAACACGCCACGCAGGCTGGGCCACAGGGGAACCAGGTTGCGTTGGGTGAGCTGGTCGCGGTAGGCCTGCGGCAAGTCTTCCAGACGCCCCAGGGTATCAAATCGATTGTTGTCTTGCATGTGTGTTCTCCAGTATGAATCAGGCTGCACCCAGACCCAGGGGCGCAGGGGTGCGTTTGACGATGTCGTGAAACAGCGCGTCAAACAACGCGCTATCCGCCGAGCCCATCAGGGGATCTGCGTTTTGTGCAAAGGCATGGGCAATGGCATCCCAGTCCGATGCCAGAAGGTGCGCCTCTGCAAGCGGCAAGAGTTCGTTTTCCTCCGCGCGCAGGTGCTTCCAGGTGAAGTCGGCATAGGCCGCGACGGTGGTTTGCAGCGTCTCCAGGCTTCCAGGCACGCCGGCTTCGAAGTTCCCCAGGTCGCGCCGGATGCTGCCCAAGGCTGCCGCCTCCGCCTGGTGCTGGCTCTGCAGGGCGTCAATCAGGCCGTCGGCCTGCTGCGTGCGCTGCTTCAGGCGTGCGAACAGCCAGTCGTCTTCTTTCGGGTGATGCAGACGGTCAGGAAACGCGTCGATGTAATAGACCATGGCCCAAAAGAGCGGGAAATCCATCTTCATGCGCTGCGCCTGGACTTCGATCAGCATCGCCTTGATGTTGTTGATCACGGCGCCTAAAGCCCGGTGTTCCGCGCGAATGATGTTGGTGGCCTTGGATTTAGCATCGCTCGTCATGTCTTCCTCTCTGCACAGCCGCAGGATTGGTTTTTTTTAAACACCCAAGTACTCATGCACGATGCGCGGGTCAGCGCGCAATTGGGTCGAAGTACCGGACCAGACGACCAAGCCCTTTTCCAGCACGAAATGGCGATCTGCCAACTCCAGCAAGGGGCCCAGGTTTTTGTCGATCACGATCAGGGAAAGACCTTCGGACTTCAGTTCCCCCAGCGCGTGCCAGATTTCCGCGCGAATGAGTGGCGCCAGTCCTTCGGTCGCTTCGTCCAGCACGACCAGGCGCGGATTGGTCAGCAAGGCCCGGCCGATGGCCAGCATTTGCTGCTCACCGCCGGAGAGCTGCGAGCCCATGTTGCTGCGGCGCTCTTGCAATCGCGGGAAGAAGCCATACACCCGCTCCAGGCTCCAGTGCTTCAGGCCATTGGCGGCATTGCTGCGCGCCGTGGCAATCAGGTTTTCTTCCACCGTCAGGTTCGGGAAAATCTGGCGCCCTTCGGGCACCAGGCCCAAGCCCAGCTTGGCGATCTGGTGCGACGGCAGGCGCTCCGTGCGCTTGCCGCCAAACTCGATTTCTCCTGCCTTGGGCTCCAACAATCCAAACAGGCACTTGATGGTGGTCGAGCGGCCCATGCCGTTGCGCCCCAGCAAGGTGATCACCTCGCCCTCGGCCATCGACAGATCGACGCCAAAGAGCACTTGTGCCGCGCCATAACCAGCCTTCAAACCCGTCACGTTCAATAAAGGCTTCATGATCAAGCGATCTCCTCTTCACCGAGATAAATGGCACGCACTTCTTCATTGCCACGAATTTCCTCGGGGGTACCCGTCACCATCAGGCGACCATAAACCAGCACGCTGATGCGGTCTGCCAGTGCGAACACCGCGTTCATGTCATGCTCGACCAGCAAAATCGTGTACTTGCGTTTGAGCGACTTGAGCAGCGCAACCACGGCAGCCGACTCCTGCACGCTCATGCCCGCCATTGGCTCATCGAGCAGCAGAAATTTCGGCCGCGCCGCCAGCGCCATGGCCAGCTCCAACTGGCGGCGCTCGCCATAGCCCAGTTCCGATGCCGGTGCATGGGTGCGCGCGCTGAGCCCGGCAGCCTCTATGCCTTCCTGCGCCGCAGCCAGGGCCTCGCGGTCGCCGAGCAGGGAGCGCCAGAACCGGAACGCATGGGTGCGCGCACCCAGGGCGGCCAGCGTGGCGTTTTCCAGTACCGTGAATTCATCGAACACCGAGGTGATCTGGTAGGAGCGCACCAAGCCCATGCGGGCGCGCGCATTGATGCCCAGGGCCGTCACGTCTTCATCGCCAAAGCGGATATGCCCGCTGTCCGAGCCCAACTCACCCGACAGCTGGTTGATCAAGGTGGTCTTGCCTGCGCCATTGGGGCCGATGATGGCGTGCAGTTCGCCTTCCCTGACATCCAGAGACACCTGGTCTGTGACCAGGATGGCGCCGTAGCGTTTGATAAGGGCTTCGGTTTGCAGCAGCGTCTTCATGCTTTGGACTCCTTGGTGCTCAGGCTCTCCAGCCAGCCTGCCAGGCCGGTTTTTCCCAGCATGGCAACGGCCAAAATGGCCAGACCAAACACCGCCATCCAATGCTCGGTGGCGGCTTTGAGTAACTCTTCGGCGCCGAGAAAGGCCAGCGCGCCCAACAGTGGCCCAAAGACGCTGCCCAAGCCCCCCAGCACCACCATGACGATCAGTTCACCCGATACCGTCCAGGCCATGCTGCTGGGCGAAGCATAGGCGTTCAGATTGGCCAGCAGCAAGCCCGCCACGCCGCACAAGATGGCGGACAAAATGTAGGCGGCAAGCTGGTAGCGCTGCAGCGCCAATCCCACGGACATGACCCGCCGGGCATTCTGGCGTCCTGCGCGCAAGGCCATGCCAAAGGGCGAGGCCCGCAGACGCATGACCCAGTAGGTCAGGCCCGCCAGCAAGCCCCAGGCGCAGTAATAGACCGCCAAGGGCGTGTTCAATTGCAGGCCAAAAAAATCACTGGCAGCAGTAATGCTCATGCCGTCGTCACCGCCATACTGCTTGAGGCTGACAATGACAAAGTAGCCCATTTGCGCGAAAGCCAGCGTGATCATGATGAAGGCGATACCGGAGGTGCGCAGGCTGATCAGCCCGGTCAGGCCCCCAACTGCTGCACACGCCAGCACGCAGATGCCCAGATGGACCCAGCCGGAAGACACGCCATAGTAGGCAGGCAGCGATACGCTGTACATGCCAATGCCGATAAAGAGGGCATGTCCCAGGCTGACCAGGCCGCCGAAGCCCAGCGCAATGTTCAAGGCGCTCGCAGCAATGGCGTACACCAGCACGCGGGCAAAAAATGACACCCAAAAGTTGTCATCAAGCCCGGCGGCAATCGGGGGCAGCACGGCCAGTGCCAGCAGCAGGAGCACTGGTATGAGCTGCGCCGGTCGTAGCAGATTTTTCATGATTTGACCTTGAATGCGGGAAACAGGCCTTGCGGACGCCACGCCAGAATCACTGCCATCAGCAGGTAAATCAGCATGGAAGCCAGGGCGGGACCGGCGGCGTTGGCGACTTCCCGGTCGGCAAAGACGCGGATGAGCATGGGCAGAAAGGTTCGCCCCAGCGTATCGACCATGCCGACAATGATTCCGGCATACAGCGCGCCATGCACCGAGCCAATGCCGCCAATCACGATCACCACCAGCGTCGTGATGAGGACGGGCTCGCCCATGCCACTTTGCACCGACAGGATAGGCCCGGCCATGGCACCGGCCAGCGCCGCCAGGGCCGAACCCAGCGCGAACAGCATGGCGTTGAGCAGTCCGATGTTCACGCCCAGCGCGCCCACCATCTGCGGGTTGACCGAACCGGCGCGTATCAGCATCCCCACGCGGGTCTTGTGGATTAGCCACTGGCTGCCAGCGGCCACCGCCAGGCCCACCGCAATGATCAGGAAGCGATAGGTGGGGTAGCTGAAGCCCAGGAACTCAACGGTGCCGGAAAGCGACTCGGGCAGCGACACAAAGACAGGCTGCGGCCCCCAGATCATGCGCACCACTTCATTGAAGAAGAGCACCAGGCCAAAGGTCGCCAATACATGGTCGAGGTGGTCACGCCGGTAGAGCCTGGAGACTGCAACCCATTCGAGTACAAGCCCGACAACCACACCGGTCACCACCGCCGCGAGCACACCCAGAGCAAAGGAGTCGGTGTACGCACCGACCACGGCCGCAGCATAAGCGCCCAGCATGTACAGCGAACCGTGCGCCAGGTTGACGAAGCTCATGATGCCAAACACTAGGGTCAGGCCGGCGGCCAGCAGAAACAGCATGACGCCGTACTGCAGGCCGTTGAGCAACTGCGCGATGAGCAAGGACGCTGACATCACTTAACCTTGCATTGCGCGACGTAGGAATCCTGGTGATCCGGCAGCGGTGTGCTCAAAAGTTTGACGGTGACCACAGTGCCTTCCTTGACGGTCTGGAAGGCGTAGTAGTTCTGAACCGGCATGTTGTTGGTGTTGAACCGGAAGGAACCCCGGATGGATTTCAACTCGGACCCTGCGGACTTGACCGCAACTGCGAATGCCGCCTTGTCGGCCGTGTTTCCCTTGACCTTGCGCACGGCAATGTCCAGCAGCTTGGCGGTGTCATACCCTACCGCGGCGTAATGGCTGGGGACGCGACCGTACTTTTTGGTGAAGCTGGCAATGAACTCGGCATTGCCCGGCGTCTTCAGCGCCACGTCCCACATCGCGCCCGAAATGGTTCCGACGGCGGCATCGCGCAAGGAGGGCAGGGTGGTTCCATCCACGGTGAAGGCGGACAGCAGCGGGAGCTTCTTCATCAGGCCGGCCTGGCTGAACTGCTTGACGAAGTTCACGCCCATGCCGCCCGGATAGAACACGAACACGGCATCGGGTCCGGCAGACTGCAACTGCGCGATCTCGGCGGAATAGTCGGGCTGGTTGACCTGGGTGTACACCTCGTCAAGCACCTGGCCCTTGAAATAGCGCTTGAAGCCGGCGACATAGTCCTTGCCGGCTTGGTAGTTGGGCGCCATCAGATAGACGCGCTTGTAGCCGCTGTCCTGCGCGAACTTGCCCATCGCCTCGGCCGTGCCGTCGTTTTGCCAGGCCATGGAGAACACATTGGGCAGGCAACCGGCACCGGCCAGCGGGGACGGGCCTGCATTGGTGGCGATGGCGACGGTCTTGGATTCCACGATGCGCGGCAAACTCGCCATCAGCACATTGGAGAATCCCAATCCCACAATCGCGTCCACCTTGTCGCGGTCAATCAGCTTGCGCGCAATCTGGTTGCCCAACTCGGGCTTGAGCTGGTCATCTTCGCGCAAGACCGTGACCGCCTCGCCACCGAGCTTTTGCCCCAAGGCTTCGATGCCCAGCATGAAACCGTCGTACTGGTCTTGGCCCACCGCAGCGACCGGGCCGGACAGAGGACCTGTAAAGCCAATTTTTACCTCCGCATGAGCGGCAGACAGGCACAAAGCGGCGGTACTGCACGCAATGGTCTTGACGATGGAATGGAATTTCATGGTTTTTGTCTCCTAATAGGGATGAGCGCTTCTCACGGGAAGCGCTCAAGTCAATCAATTCAGTCGAGGTTCAACATCACGCGCATGTTCTCGATGCGGACCGCGTAGGTCTTGATGTTCTCGGTCAGCGGTGCGCACAGGGCCTGGCCGGTGCATACATCGAACCTGCCCTGATGCAAGGGGCATTCGATTTCACGGCCTTCGAGAAAGCCGTCACTCATGCGCGCATGGCCATGGGTGCAGAAGTTGTCCGTTGCGAAGACTTCGCCTTCCACTTCGTACAGAGCAATCTCCTTGCCCGCCACCTGCACCGCCATCACATCACCCTCGGGAACATCCGCAAGGGCTGCGGCATCCGTCCAGTTTTCAGCCATTGTTTTTCCTTAAATGGGATAGATGATCGAGTTGGCGATCATTTCGCTGTCGTAGACGCACAGACGCGACTGGAACTTCAGCCCTTCCGGCGTCCTCACGATGACATCGCGGTAGTAACCCACATTGAAGACCGTCGAATCGCCATCGAACTTGGTGCGGATCACGGTGTAGTTCGCTTCCGAGGTGATGCGCTCGCCGTAGATGTCACGCGCCACGGACACCACGCGGGGCGTGCCCACGATGTGGCGCTGGTAGTACGGGTCGTGGTACATCGTTTCCTTGACGCCATACACCCGGTCGCGGATCATGTTCTTGCTCTCGAGCGCCAGCAGGCAAAGGGGTAGGCCCTGGTCGAAGTTCTCGCGCGGCTGAAGCCGGTACGTGCCTTCTTCCACAAAGAATTCGGGCCATTTTTCCCACTCTGACGAATCGCAGACCATGGCGTAGTCGCTGTAGAGATTGAGCAGTTCGAAGTAAGTCTTGAAGTCGATCATGTTTTATTCCCCCATCACCTTGCGCCAGTAGTCGTACATGCCACGGATCAGGGTCTCGGTGACCATGTGATCGGTGTCGCCAATGTCGCGCCCGCCCATCTCGATCACGGTGCGGTGCGCCGGTTTTTGCTCGAAACCCTGTTGTGACCATTCGATGACTTCGCCGTCGTCGGCTGAGACGAAGCCTGCAGGTCCGAACAGATTAGCCTGGATCAGGCGGCGTTCTTTCATTTCTGGCGTGTCGTCGGCAAAGCCGAAGTGCGTCCAGACAAAGTCAAAAGAGCCGTGGCCGTTGGGCTGGATATGCCGCGTGGACACGCTGTTGACCTGCTGCTGGATGATCACGCTTGGGAAAATCGTGGTCATCACGGCCGTGGGGCCGCCCCACCAGGGCTCCGGCACGATGTCCAGCAAACGCGGATCATTGACCTTCATCTGGTCCTTGAAGCTGTCCACGCCAGATACCACATCGGCGTTCTTGCCGCCCTGTCCCCGGGTGGAAATCATGGCGGCGTGGCGGAACTTGTCGTCCATCTTCAATTCGGACTTGTTATCCGCGCGCCACAGGCCGAAAGTGGAGAACCAGGTGTGCAGCAGGCCGGGGTGATACGGATCCTTGATGTTTTCCTGCATCAGCTTCCAGTTTCCAGGAATGCGCTGGCGCCGGTAGCCCAGAATCTCCAGCTTGCGGCCATCAAACACGCGGTCAAAGTATTTCAAAATCGTGGGGCCAAGAAATTCCTCGAACGGCTCCACGTCGTGGTCAAACGAGGCGAACACCACGCCGCCGCGCACGGCCACCTTGAGCTTGGTCAGCCCATGATCGGCCACCTTGAAGTCCTTGGGCATGCCGCCATTGACTTTGCCCTCCTGCTTGACGCCGCGAATGAAAGGCACGCCCTGCAGGTCGCCCTTGAGGCTGTAGTTCCACTGGTGATAGGGGCAGAAGAAGTCCTTGGCATGGCCGTTGCGCTCGCGGCAAAAACGCATGCCCCGGTGGGCGCAGACGTTTTCGATCACATTCACGCTGCCGTCCGGATCGCGCACCATGATGACGGAGCGCTCGCCAATCACGGTGCGCCTGAAGTCGCCTGCGTTGGGTATTTCGGCTTCCAGGCCCACGTAGCACCAGTGACCGTTGTAGAACAGGCGGTCCAGTTCCTTCTTGTACAGATCTTCACGGGTATAGGCCCAGAAGGGCACCCGGCTGGTTCCTTCCCCTGGCCACGCAGGGCTTTCGGGGAACACGGTGTTGGTTTCACTCATTGCTTGTCTCCTTGAGTTGGTTGTGAGTCTGGGAATGCAGCGCTCTTCAGACGCCGCTGGGGTAGAACGCATCCGCGTGAACTTGGCTTGGCGCCAGGCCCATGCGGGTGACGAGAAGGTTCAAGGCATCGACCATGACGGGGGCGCCGCACAGGTAAGCGCGCCAGCCTGTCAAAGTTTTCAGATCTTTTTCAATGGCGTCGGTGACCAGACCGCTGCGCTGGCCTGGACCGGCAGGGCCGGTGGCCACGACGATGTGGACAGTCAAATTCGGATGTGCGGCGGCCAGGGCCTGCAGGCGCTCGGCGTCGTACACGTCCTGTGCACTACGCACACCAAAGTAGAGATGAATAGGGTTTTGCATGCCCGCCGCCAACGCGCCGCGCACAATGGACAGCACCGGCGCCAGGCCCGTTCCACCCCCCACGCAGAGCATTGGGCCAGTATGCTTTTGCCGCAGGTAGGCGCCACCCAGCGGTCCGCTGACGCGAATCGCCGCCCCCACCTGCAAGTCATCAAAGACGAATGCGGTGACCCGGCCATCGGGCGCCCGGCGAATCTGGAATTCCATTTCAGCGTCATCGCACAAGCTGGCCATCGAGTAGGGCCGGATATGTTCGGGCGTAAATTGCAGCGTTGCATATTGCCCCGGACTGAACTCAATCGGCTTGGCCAACTTGACCCGGATGCGGCGAATGTCATGAGTGGCCTCTTCGATGGCCGTCACCGTGCCCTTGACGATGCGTGCGGTATGCACCACGACCTCGTCCACCTCGGGCAATTCGATGGTGCAGTTATCGGTCAGCACCGACTGGCAGGCCAGCACATAGTCGTCCTTGTCAGAGTGGGGTCTGCCAGCTTCAGGGCCGCTGCTGCGCACCTGACCGGACAGCACGCGGCAACGGCAGGTGCCGCAGCGCCCCGACATGCAGCTGTAGGAAATGGGCAATTGGTTGGCGATCAGCACGTCCAGCAGATTGCTTCCGCTGTCCACGTTCAGGCGCACGTTGAGGGGTTCTACGACGAGTTCCATGTTTTGAGGGCTTGTGCCTTTGTCTCCTGTTGGCGGCAATTTTGAAGTCCTATGCGATATAAGTCGATAAACTAAACCTGATAGGTAAAATCACCACTGTGAATAGTGAGGTGGTGTATGAACTTGCGTGAAATTGACCTGAATCTGCTGCTTGTCTTCAATCAGCTGCTGCTCGATCGCAGCGTTTCCACGGCGGCGGAGAAGCTGGGCTTGACACAGCCGGCTGTCAGCAATGCTCTCAAGCGCCTGCGTGCCGTATTGAAGGACGAGCTGTTTTTGCGAACCTCACGCGGGATGGAGCCCACGCCGTATGCCTTGTATCTGGCCGAGCCGGTGATCTATGCGCTGAACGCGCTTCAGGCGGCTTTGACCACACGCGACTCGTTTGATCCGAAAACCAGCTCGCGCAATTTCCAGCTGGCCATGACCGATATTGGCGAGATGTATTTCATGCCGCCTTTGATGGTGGCACTGTCCAGGATGGCACCCAACATACGGATCAGCACGGTGCGGCCTAATTCGGCCAACCTGAAGGAAGACATGGAGTCAGGCACGGTCGATCTGGCTCTGGGCCTATTGCCCAATTTACAGACGGGCTTTTTTCAGCGCCGCCTGTTTCACCACAAGTATGTGTGCGTCTTTCGCAAGGGACACCCCGTCGCCAAATCACCGATGACGCTGGCGCAATTTACGGAACTCGATCATGTGGGTGTCGTGTCTGCCAATACCGGACACGGCGAAGTCGATGGTTTGCTGGAGCGCGCAGGCATCAAGCGCAAGATGCGGCTGGTCGTTCCGCATTTCATTGCGGTGGGGCACATACTGCAAACCACCGATCTGATCGCCACGCTGCCGGAGCGGTTTGCGCAGCGCTGCGAGGCGCCTTTTGGCCTTGTTTCGTCCCCCCATCCGGCGCGGATACCCGACATTGCCATCAATTTGTTCTGGCACGCCAAGTTCAACCGCGATCCGGCCAGCCTATGGATGCGACAACTCCTTGTCGAACTCTTCGCCGACAGCGAGGGCAAGTGAGCGCCGCCGCGTGCTGCAGGGCTCCGACGCAGTTCATCCGCTATTCACCGCCCTGATTGTGTCTATCACGTGCAATGCGTTTACATCGGCGCGCAATCTCAACAGAATCGGCACACCACACAAAGTGTGGCAACTATTCTTTGATCGTCATGATTTCTACCGCCGAGCACGCCGTCACCGTTTTGATCAGCCGACAAGTCAAGCAAGGTTGCGAGGCTGAGTTTGAACGCGTGATGGATCAAATCATTGCCGTTGCCGCAACATTCAAGGGGCATTTGGGCGCGCAACTGATTCGCCCTGGAGATGAGCAAGGGGTATACGACAGCCTGTATCACATCGTCCTGGCGTTTGACAGTGAAATCAACCTCAAAACCTGGCAGAACTCACCCGCCCGCTCGCTTGGGTTGGCAGCGGCAGCCCCATTCATCGAGGGCCAGACTTTGGTCAGGCAAATGTCTGGCCTGGCGCACTGGTTTCAGCCGCCAGCCGGATCCAGGCAGGTTCCGCCGCCGCGCTGGAAGGTTGCCGTTGTCACCTGGCTGGGCATCTTCCCAACGGTTTACCTGCTGTTTTTTTCGTTGGGCGACATGCTGGCGCCCTGGCCGCTGCTCGGGCGCATCATGTTGTTGACGGTGCTGGTGGTCATCACGATGACCTGGCTGGTCGCGCCGCAATTGACCCGCTTGTTCAAGCCGTGGCTCTACCCCGTTGCAAAGAGCCAAGCCAGCGCTTCGCCGCATTGAGCCTGGGACGCGGCTATCGGCCCAGAAAAGAATTCAGGTCGGCGGCAAATTTAACCGGGTTCTTGAACATCAAGAAGTGGTCGCCCTGCTCTGCCGAGGTGTAGCTAAAGAGCGTCGCGCCCGCAATGACCGATTGCGCCCAGCGCTGGCTGGCCAGGTTGTTGCTCTCTTGCCCCGAGAAGATGGCGGCGGGCACGTTGATCTTGTGGGCGACCACGTCGCGCCAGTCGTTGACAGTATGGTTGAACAGCACACGCGCCAAGGCCTTGGGATCGTTCTTCACCAACGCGTTGGCAAAGCTCTCCGAGTTGACAAAGGCGGGCGAATCCGTCAGTTGCGCACGCCCGAACACCTTCAGGTCGGTCGTGAGCTGGCTGGCCGGGCCGCCAGCGGTGAACGCCGCCACCATGCGTTCGGCCGAAGTGGTGCTGCCACCGGCCTCAGCGCGCTCTTTTTCTGACCAATCGTCGTGGGCATAGATGGAGATGGGTTCATCTACGAATGCCACCTTGCGGATGCCACTGGTGCCAAACAGATCGATATAGCTCCAGAGGATGGCCGCCCCCATCGAGTGGCCGACATAATCGGCCGACTTCACGCCGATGTGATCGCCGAACTCCTTCAAGTCCATCGAATGGCGGGCGATACGGCCACCGTATTCCACATGCTGCGACAAGCCCTGATTGCGCGGATCGAGCACATAGACATGGTGGCTGCGTGCCAGCAAGGCCATCAGGTTGATGTACTGCGCGCCGTTGGCCGACCATCCAGGCACGAAGATCAAGGGCGGACCCTCGCCGGCCTCCCAGTAGGCGAGCTTGACGCCATCGTTGGTCACGAACGAATTGATCTGCAGTCCGGCAAACTCCGACAGCTTGCCGGGCAGGCCAGCGACGCGCTGTGGAAACACGAAATCCCTGCCCAGCACCTGCAGGGCTGGCTCGGCCAGCGCGGTGCTGGACAGCGCGGCCAGCATCAACGCCGCCACTGCGGCTCGAAGTAAAGGCTTTGTCATGTCGATGCTTCTCAGCCTGCGCTTGGCTCGGGCTCGGGGCCAAACAGCTTGCCAGCGCCTGCCCAGTCGGCCGGTTTCACGTCCTCAAAAATAACGTAAATGTAGTTGGGGTCCGTGGCGGTGTGCCGGACGATGCTTTCGGTGATGTCGGCGGCGACCTTTTGCTTTTGCGCATGGTCTTTTCCTTCGAACCAGCTGACTCGGACTACGGGCATGCGGGAACTCCTTCAAAGGGTGGATATGGGATGGATCATCGCCAGGAACAGGTGCCTTAACGATCGAGCCATGATGTTAGAGTAGAAAAAATGGATATATCAACCGCGCCGGACCCGCTTTCCGGCGTTTTTGTTTTCGTCGCTGCCGCCCGAGCCGATAACTTCACGCAAGCAGCAAGCCGCATGGGTCTGACCAAGTCCTCGGTGGAAAAACCATTGCCCGGCTGGAGCACCGCCTGGGCGTCAAGCTGTTTCACCGGACGACGCGCCTGACACGGCTGACCGCAGACGGCGAGGCCTACCTCACGGCGTGCGCGTCGGCGCTGGATGAAATCACCGCGTCACAGGCCGCGCTGTCTTCCAGCAACCGCGTTCTCAGCGGCCGCATTCACATGGACATGCCGGTCGCCTTTGGCCGGCGCGTGCTGTTGCCGGCGCTCATCGAGATCACGCGGCCCCACCCCGGCCTGAGCCTGAGTTTGACCTTCACCGATGCCACCAGCGATTTGCTTCAAGACGATGTCGATATCGCCATCCGCTTTGGCACGCTACGCGACACGAGCCATCTCGTGGCCAGACGCCTGGCGACCCAGGCGCGGGTGATTTGTGCGTCACCCAGCTACCTGCGCGCCATGGGCGATCCCATCAGCCTGCCCGACATCCATCAACACCGATGCATCGTCGGATCGCCGAAGGGGCCGCCGCTGGTGTGGTTTGTTCGGGATGAATACGGTGAAAAACGCATCACGCCGCCGGCCACCCATCAACTGAGTGACGCAGAAGCGATGGTGGACGCTGCCGTGAGCGGCCTCGGGCTGGCGCAGTTCCCCATTTCACTGGTGCGCGAGCACCTCGGCAACGGACGGCTGCAGGCAGTCTTGCCAGGGTATTCGGGCATGGGCGTCGATATCCACGCGGTCTGGCCGAAGCGCGCTCAACTGAGCCCCCGGGTGCGTTATACCAATCCCGACAGAGAAAGAACCAAAGCCAGGGATCGGAGTCTGAGCAGTCTTGGCTCTCGCAGGAGGTTATGAAAATGTTATCTCAGCACATCATTGATCAGCTGCAGTCCTATGATTTCGACCGGCTGGCCCGCAAAGAATCGGATGGACGCCGGCGACTGCGCTTGATAGCGCTGGCGCACCTCAAAGAGGGCAAAAGCTGCAGCGAAGTGGGCGATGCACTGCGCGTGAGCCGCCACGCGGTCATGCGCTGGGTGCAGTGGTTCCTCGCTGGCGGCGTGGCCCGTCTGGCTGGCATGCCGCACGACTGGAGTACGCAGCGCCTTGCCAAAGCACAGGAAGAAGCGTTTCGCCAGGCGGTTGAACAACTGCAGCGCGAACGCGGCGGCGGTCGGGTGCGGGGTGAAGACATACGCCAGTTGCTGGCCCGACAGTTTGACGTTGCCTACAGCTTGAACGGTGTGTATGACCTGATGAAGCGTTTGGGCATGGTATGGATTTCGGCCCGCGCCGTCAGTCCCTACGCCGATCCGGTGGCACAAGCCGAATTCAAAAAAAAACTTCGCCCCCAAAGTCCTGCAAACGCTGCCGCCAGGCATTGCGCCTGAGCAGGTGGACATCTGGTTCCAGGATGAAATGCGCATCGGCCAGCGCGGCACGCAAACGCGCCTGTGGGCACGCAAGGGAACGCGCCCCCGGGTGGTGCGCCAGCAGCAGTCCGAATCGGCATACGTGTTTGGTGCCGTCTGTCCACAGCAGGATAGTGCCGTCGGTCTGGTCATGCCACACGCCAATACCGAGGCGATGGCCCATCACCTGCAGGCCCTGAGCGAGGCGGTGCCTGCGGGACGCCACGCCGTGCTGGTGCTGGACCGGGCGGGATGGCATACCACGCCCAGACTGCCGCAGTTCCCGAACATTTCCTTGTTGCCGCTGCCCGCAGGCTCACCCGAACTCAACCCGGCCGAGCAGGTGTGGCAGCAATTGCGCGACCGGCACCTGGCCAACCGCTGCTACGACGGCTACGAGCAGATTGTGGACGCCTGCTGCGACGCCTGGAATGCCTTCGCGCAAATCCCTGGCGCCATCCGCTCTTTGTGCTCCCGCAACTGGGCAGTGCTGCCTTCGGCTGCGGTTATCCCATGACATGGGATTGGTATTACGTCGTCGATGAACTCGTGGCGTATGCCGCCAGGGGAAGGTTTGATTGAGCGGCCCGTTCAGCCGCCAGGCTCGCGCGCACCGCCTTTTTCCGGCGGATTCACGGCTGTCGTGAAGGCGGCGTGCCGCAGCACCTGGATGCTGCCAAAGTGCAGGTGGTGCATGAACTCTCGCAAAATCAACAAGGTCGCAGCGAATCGTGGATCATCCGGAATCCGTACTTGCGAGGACGGCCTGCCTTCGGCTCTGGCGGCAAGCTGGTTGAACAGCCCTTCCACCTGTTCAATCGTCAGGGTGCTGACCAACGCATCCGGGCAGCCCGCCATCCTGGCCATGTCATTCACCCGTTCATCCGTCGAATACAGCGTGGCGCCCTCCAAGGCTGCCCCACGGGCACGCGCTACTTCGTCCTCGACGACCATGATGGCGTTTTCGATCTCAAGCGGCGAGGGCGGACGGTGTTTGAAGCAATCGGTCGATGTCCGGCTGGCGCCCATCTCCAGCATCAGCACCTGGCCCGGTTCGATGCCCGTGCCTGACGCGACGCCGGTCTGGTCTTCGCCGATGCGCAGCAGCACGACCGGGGCCTCTGGCGGCGCATTCGCGCGGATGCTTGCGTAACTCCGGCGGACAGCATCGATCATGTCAAGCCCCCTGGCCGAAGCCGGCCATGACGCCGGGCGCCATGGCAAGGCGGGCGCCCCGTGCGAGATGAAAAGAACGGGCGTTTTGGCTGTCGAGGTCATGGCTGACTTTCATGATGGATTCCCTGGGGTTGCCTGGATTGGGCTGCTGCAGACATTGCATGGGCCGAACCGGGCGTGGGTTGTGCAGCGCATGGATGGACTTTATTAAAAACATGGGAGAAGATAAACCCTGTCAAATGTGATTTATTGTCTCAACTGGAGGTTCAATGGACCGGTTTCTTGAAATGCAAACCTTCAATGCTGTGGTTGACGCGGGCAGTTTTGTCAAAGCCGCCGACGCGCTGGCTATGTCCAAGGCGGCGGTCTCGCGCTATGTCGTTGACATGGAAACCCGCCTGGGCGTGCGCTTGCTGCACCGCACGACCCGGCGGCTCTCGCTAACGGATGAAGGTCAGATCTTTTATGTCCGCAGCAAGGAGCTGCTGGCTGAACTGGCCGAAGCTGAGGATGAAATCACGTCCCGCAGCGAGGCCGCCAGCGGGCTGCTGAGAATCAATGCGCCCTTCACCTTTGGCGTTCGGCATCTGGCACCGCTGTGGGGTAGCTTCAGGGCTCAACACCCCAACGTAAAACTGGAGGTGACGCTGGCGGATCGCCTGGTTGATCTGGTGGAGGAAGGCTATGACGTGGCCATCCGCATCGCCAGCCTGGAAAATTCGACGCTGGTGAGCAAACGGCTGGCGAGCACGCGCATGGTGCTGTGCGCATCGCCGCAGTATCTCAAGGGGCACGGCACGCCCAAGCACCCCAGCGAGTTAGCTGGTCATGCCGTGATTTCCTACAGCTACTGGTCAACCAAGGACGAATGGCATTTCACGGGCCCCCTTTTAGAAGCAGTGAGTGTCAAAACCAATCCCTGCATCCACACCAATAACGGGGACACCTGCCGGGCGGCTGCCCTGGCCAGCCAAGGCATCATCTTGCAGCCCAGCTTCCTAGTGGGGGACGATTTGGCTGCGGGGACATTGATGGAGTTGATGCCTGAATTTCGATCGCTTGAGCTTGGCATCTATGCCGTTTATCCAACTCGCAAACATGTCTCGCCCAAGGTTCGGGCGCTGCTGGATTTCTTGACACATCACTTCTCTCAACCAAGGATGACTTGGTAAACGGGCGATGGGGTCAACTTTGCGATGAACGCTGGCCGTTCTAAACGCTTTGCCGCATTGAACGCGCAATTTCAATTCACGACGCCTTGACTGCTTCTGAATCCCAGTGACATACAGTATTCACAGCAACCGCCAATCCGTCGAAGAAAAACGCTGCGCAGACTTGGGGGCTACACGCGCTGCTCAATCAAACCTTCCCTTGGCAGCATAGGCTACGAGTTCATCAACGACGTAACGCACCCGAGGGCTCAGTTGAGCGCGCTTTGGCCAAACCGCGTGAATGTCAACGCCGGTACCCGAATACTTTTGCAAGACCGCCCGTAGTCGGCCGTCGTTGAGTTGCTCGCGCACCAGTGAAATGGGGAACTGCGTGAGCCCGAGGCCACTCACGGCAGCGTCCACCATCGCTTCTGCGTCACTCAGTTGATGGGTGGCCGGCGGTGTGATGCGCTTTTCAACTTCCTCATCCCGAACAAACCACACCAGCGGCGGCCCTTTTGGTGACCCGACGATACAGCGCTGTTGACGGATGTCTGCCAGGCTGATGGGTTCACCCATGGCGCGCAGGTAGTCAGGAGACGCACAAATCACCCGCTGCTGGGTCGTCAAGCGCCTGGCCACGAGATGACTCGTGTCCGGCAGCGCACCGAAGCGAATGGCTATATCGACATCATCCTGAAGCAAATCACTGGTGGCATCGGTAAAGGTCAAACTCAGGCTCAGGCCGGGGTGGGGCCGCGTGATCTCGATGAGCGCCGGCAACAGCACGCGCCGGCCAAAGGCGACCGGCATGTCCATGTGAATGCGGCCGCTGAGTACGCGATTGTTTGAAGACAGAGCCGCTTGTGCTGCGGTTATTTCATCCAGCGCCGCCGTGCAGGCCGTGAGGTAGGCCTCGCCGTCTGCGGTCAGCCGTGTCAGGCGCGTCGTTCGATGAAACAGCTTGACACCCAGCCGATGCTCAAGCCGGGCGATGGTTTTGCCGACCGAGGACTTGGTCAGGCCCATGCGGTCTGCTGCCTGAGTGAAGTTATCGGCTCGGGCGGCAGCGACAAAAACAGAGATACCGGAAAGCGGATCCGGCTCGGTTGATGTATGCATTTTTTCTACTCTTATGATATTTTTAGTGGTTAATTAAATTTAATTTCTACTTTAACATCATGGCTTCAACCGCTGGGGCAGCTGTTCCTGGCGTTGAGCCACCCCGTATCCACCCTTTGAAGGAGTTTTCCATGCCCGTTGTTCGAGTCAGTTGGTTTGAAGGAAAAGACCATGCGCAAAAGCAGAAGGTTGCCGCCGACATCACCGAAAGCATCGCCCGAAACACCGCCACCGATCCCAATTACATCTACGTGATTTTTGAAGACGTGAAGCCGGCCGACTGGGCAGGCGCTGGCAAGCTTTTCGGCGAGCCTAGCCTGACACCCTGACAGCACATCATCTTGCGTGAGTTCGCAAATTTGCAACTCGATTTTTTGACAGGGGCGGGCCCCCCTGCCGTCCTTTTCAAGAGTACAACCATGTCTTCACAGATTTCGAGCGTGTTCACGCTTGCCCTCGAACCTCAAGATTTTCCAGCGTTCAAAGAGCTCGTTGCCGAGATTGTCGCAGTCACTCATCAAGAGCCTGGTACGCTGATTTACGAGTATTCGGTCAATGCTGACCACACAGTGGCCCACATTTTCGAGCGCTACCGCGCGGATGCGGTGGTGAGCCACATCGACATCACCTTTGCGCCTTTTGCCGAACGCTTTTTAAGCTTGGTCAAGATAACCAGCCTGACGGTCTACGGCAAACCGGACGCTGAGGTTCGCAAACGTCTCGACCTTTTTGGTGCCGTTTACATGGAATCGTTTGGCGGATTTAGTCGCCTCTAGCCTGGCATCTCTCGCATCCGACTCTTTGAACTTAAGCCCAGCATGAAAGAACTCGAAATGACTGATTTTTCCGAACTCATCAAGACCCGTATCTCCGCAAACAGCTACGACCCAGCACGAAAACTCTCGGACGATGAAATTGCCCAGTTGATTGAATTGGCGACTTACGCCCCATCCGCTTTCAATTTTCAGAACTGGAAGTTTGTTGCGGTACGAAGCGACGAAGCCAAAGCTTTGCTGCTGCCACTCGCATTTAACCAGCCAAAAATTGTTGACTCCGCAGTGACATTCATTGTTTGCGGCACGATGGAGCCGCACCTGAACCTACCCGCAGCGTTAAGGCCGACGCGTGACGCCGGAATCATTGACGAGGCCACCTACAACGGGTGGATTGGTGCAGCCAACGGCATGTACAAGGAAAATCCATCGCTTCAACGCGATGAGGCCATACGGTCGGGTGCCATGGCGGCCATGACCCTGATGCTTGCAGCGCACGGCAAGGGCCTGGTGTCATGTCCCATGATCGGATTCGACCCGGCAGGCGTCGCTGAAGCATTCAGCTTGCCCTCTTCTGATGTCCCTGTAATGCTGGTGACCGTGGGCTATACAGGGGCAGCGAATTGGCCGCAGAAACCGCGCAATGCCGTAACGGACGTCCTTTCTTTCGCGTAATCAAGTACCGTCCGAGTCAAGACCATGTTTCAATCGGTTTGAGCGGCATCTGGTTGACTCGCCTTCTCTCTCATCCCGTTTCATCCCTTTGAAGGAGTTCTCCATGCCCATCGCCCGAACCAAGCGCAGGCTGAGAAGCATCGACATGACAAAGCCTTTACTTCGAGCCGCAGCGGCGGCGTTGATGCTGGCCGCGCTGTCCAGCACCGCGCTGGCCGAGCCAGCCCTGCAGGTGCTGGGCAGGGATTTCGTGTTTCCACAGCGCGTCGCTGGCCTGCCCGGCAAGCTGTCGGAGTTTGCCGGACTGCAGATCAATTCGTTCGTGACCAACGATGGCGTCAAGCTCGCCTACTGGGAGGCCGGCGAGGGTCCGCCCTTGATCTTCGTGCCTGGATGGTCGGCCAACGGCGCGCAGTACATCAACCTGATGGCCTTGCTGGCACGCAGCCACCATGTCTATGTGCTCGATCCGCGCAATCAGGGCTTGTCGCAGCATGTGGAATACGGTGGCCGTATCGCCCGCCATTCGATGGACTTGAAGGAGTTCGGCGATCACATCGGCGTGAAGTCGGCCGATTATGTCGGCCACTCGATGGGGGCGGCCATCCTCTGGAGCTATATCGATCTGTTTGGCACCAGTGGCATCCGCAAGGTGGCATTCGTAGATGAACCCATCTCCATCTATGCCCACGACGATTGGTCAGAAAAAGAGCGCGCTGAGGCCGGTGGCAGCACCACTTCGGCCGAACGCATGGTGGCGGCGTTCACCGCTGGCGGCCCGGCCAGCCAGCTCACGACCGACCTGAAGGTGTTCGGGCGTGCGCAACTGACGGATTCGCCCGCCTTTGTCAACTCGGAGAGCTTTGCCAACGCGTTGGTGAAGAACGATCCCAAGGCCTTGGCGCGTGTGCTGTTCAACCATACTGTCAACGACTGGCGCGACGTGGTCGCCCACAAGATCAACGTGCCCGCCGCCATCTTCTCGGGGCAAGAGAGCAACAACCTGGCCAGCCAGCGCTGGGCGCAATCGGTCATTGCGGGCGCGACGCTCTTTAGCTACACCTCGGCAGAGCAGGGCGACCACTTCTTGATGTTCAAGAACCCTGTGAAGTTCGTTCGTGACCTGCGATCCTTCCTCGCGCGTTAGCAACCCAGCACATTGAGGGAAGCAGAAATGGCCAAGATGATGAAGGCGGTGGTCATGCATGAACCGGGTGCCCCGGAGGTGCTGAAGATTGAGCAGCGGCCGATTCCGCAGGCGCTTCCTGGTCAGGTTCTCATCCGGATCGAAGCGTTTGGCCTGAACCGCTCCGAACTCTTCACCCGCCAGGGCCATTCGCCCACGGTGCGATTTCCCCGCGTGCTGGGCATCGAGGCGGTCGGCACGGTCGCGCAAGCGCCCGGAGGCCAGTTTCAGCCGGGGCAGACGGTTGCAACGGTCATGGGCGGCATGGGCCGGTCCTTCGATGGCAGCTACGCCGAGTACACCTTGGTGCCGGCCAGCCAGGTGCAGGCGCTCATCTCGCCGCTGTCCTGGGACAGGCTCGGCGCGCTGCCCGAGATGCTCCAGACAGCCTGGGGCGCCCTTTTCCGCGGGCTGCGTTTGCGCAGGGGCGAGCGGCTGCTCATACGCGGCGGGACCACTTCCGTTGGGCTCGCAGCGGCGTCAATCGCCAGGTCGCACGGTGCGGAGGTGGGCTCGACTTCCCGCCAACCGGCAGGAAAGGCGCTGGTCCAGGCCGCCGGAGCGGATTACTTCTTCCTGGACGATGGCGCAATCGCGGATGCGGTGCAGGCCGTCTGGAAAGGCGGCGCCGACAAGGTACTGGAACTTGTCGGGACCAGCACGCTTGAAGACTCTCTGCATTCCACGCGCGAGCCCGGCATCGTGTGCATGGCAGGCATGGTGGGCGATCGATGGTCATTCGCCGACTTTGCGCCCATGGATTCAATTCCCACTGGAGTTTCGCTCACCACGTATTCAGGCGGAGTGGCCGACTTCATGGCAATGCCGCTGCAGCGGCTTGTCGACGACGTCGCGGCGCAGAGGCTGCCCCTCATCGTGGGAAAGGTCTTCGGCATCGACCAGATCGTCCAGGCGCACCGGATGATGGAGGCCAACGGCGCGGGCGGAAAGATTGTTGTGCTGGCGCGCTAAGTCCATCGCACAGCGGACACTTTGCAGCCATCGTCGCTGTGGCGCGCCCTGACGATCCCTGACCCAAACTGCGGCGCGAGCCCTGCAAGGCGCGCTACATGCCTCCTGTGCTAAATCGAGCCGTAATGCCTTCGGGCCATCTCTGTCCCGTGCCGCATGTGAAGCGACATCCCCAATGCTGCCATGTGATTGCCATTGCGCTCCAGGATAGCCTTGGCCAAAGGAAGGAAAACTTCCTCTTCATATCGTGCGTGGACAAGGTAGTCATTCACCACGGCATCGATGTCGTGCGCGTTGAGTTCGGCCGTGAGGTCTTTGCTTGCAGCCTTTATGGTGGGAATCAGCTTTGCGAATGCGGCTTCAATGGTGCGGTGTTCGTCAGTCAAGTGCGAAACGATCCGCTGGACCTCGGAGCGCTCTTCTCCGATTGTCGCGCTCGACAGCACGGCCGGAAACAGCTCTTCCTCTTCCTCTTGGTGGTGAATGAGTACAACCCGGTTGAAGAAGTCTTCGATTCGCATCGAAACCGCATGAAAACGCCGCGCCGGCTCTAAAAGTGCAGGCAAGTCGGCGAGATCGCGCATGGTGTTAACGATCCCAACATGGCAATCTGCAAAAGATTCAACCGGCGACTCATTGCCACTATCGGATGATGTTGTCGTCATCATTCAGCCCTGGAATCTGTCACTGCCGAAGACACCCGTTCAAAGTGCTCAACGTGAGGCGGTTGCGCGAAATACTCGCCAACCAACGAACGCCACTGGGCATAAAGAGGCGATCCACGAAAGGCCACGGTATGGTCTTCGAGCGTTTCCCATGTCAACTGCAGCACGTAACGTGCTGGATTCTCGATACAGCGGTGAAATTCGTGGCTGCAAAAACCTTTTGCATTGGGGAATACAGTGCCTAGCGCAAGCTGAACGGCCTCTTCAAATTTTGCTTGCTGGCCTTTTTTTACGCGAATATCGGCGACTTCCAGAATCATGAGAGTTCCCTTTGGATGTAAGTGATGTGAAATGGATGCAGGTAGTTGAAATCATTCAATGAATATGGCTGCCACCGTTGACGTCGATGGTGGCGCCCGTCACAAAGCCAGACAGGTCTGAGGCCAGGAAGAGACAGACCCCTGCAGCTTCCTTCGTGGTTCCTGTACGCTTCAGCGGGATGGCGTCAATAATGGCGCCAAGTCTTTCAGGCGGCAGTCCATCAAGCATTGCCGTTTCAATCATGGCGGGGCAAATGGCGTTTGCCCTGATTCCCATATGTCCAAATTCCCGTGCAATGCTCTTGGTCAGACTCAGCACGCCGCCCTTGGAGGCGGCATAGTGGGCGCCGCCCACCAGCCCACCGCCACGTTGCGCAGCCGCCGATGAGACATTGACAATCGTTCCGGACTTTTGTTTGGCAAAGACCCTCAAAGCACTTTGGCAAAGATTGAAGGCGCCCTTGAGGTTGACGTTGATCATGACGTCAATGTCTTTTTCAGTCATATCGAGCATTGACTGCGTGCGAACAATGCCCGCTGAGTTCACCAGGCAATCCATAGTGCCATGCAGGTCAATGACGTTCTTGACCAGTTGCTCACAATCCTCGGACTTGCTGATGTCGCATCGAAATCCATGGACCGATACCGGCTTCTGCGTTTGAGCTTCTATCCGGGACTTGATGCTTGCAAGTACCTGCTCGTCCATCATGAGGTCAACGACTACGACCTTGGCACCATGTTCGGCAAACAGCTCCGCAGTGGCATAGCCAATGCTTCGAAGCGACGCAGCCCCGGCAATCACACAGACTTTATCTTTTAGCAACATTTTTCACTCTTTCAAAAACGATCGAAACGTAAATTTCAGATTGGCAATTCGTTCAGAATCCAATCGGTGACAGATGAGTGGCGAGGTTTCCAGCCAAGCTCTTGGCGAGCCCTGGCGGCTCTGACGCGGCTGTTGCTGCCGTACGTGAAATAGGCTCTCGTTTCACCCCATCTTTGGGCTGCGAGTTCCGGATCAAGCGCCTCGACATCGGAAAGCCCGAGTCTTTTGGCCAATGCTTGCCCGATATTGCGAAACGACTCTTCACCGTTTTCTGCGAAGTAAAAGGCGCCTGCAGGCGCATTGGCCAGCGCGCGGATATACAGGTCCACCAAGTCATCAATGTGCACGTTCGACCAGGTATTCAGCCCTTGCCCAACAATCTGCACCACACCATTGTTTCGCGCGTTCTCGGCCAGAAACGGTACCTGCAAACTGTTTGGGTTCAGGCCGCTTCCCAATCCGTAGATATTGCTGGGGCAAATCACCACAGAGCGAATGTTTTGCTGGGCAGCCCCAAGCACCATCAAGTCAATGTCGCGTCGAGCTTGCTTTCGCGGATTGACAATCATCGGCGTGTTTTCATCGAAGATGGCGCTGGAGCAGTAGGCGCCGCGCGCATCGTCGCCCACGACGCTGGAACCACTGGTGTGTATCAATGGTTTTCCAGAACCAGCCAGGCCGGTGATCAAGGCGTTTATCGCCCGGGCATGGTCTGCATTTGCAGTGTTGATCACCCCATCAGAGTTTTTTGCTTCATTCGTCAATAGCTCTGAAGCGTCCAGGTCTCCCAGTACCGGGGTGATTCCGCGCTCCGATAGCTGTGCAGCCTTTTCCTGACTGCGGACTAGCCCTCGGACCTGATGCCCGCGCTTGACAAGTTCATCAGCGATGGCGCCACCGATGTACCCCGTTGACCCTGTTAAGAAATAAGTAAGCATGATGTATTTACCTGGTGAATCCAATGGAGAGTCCCGGTATGGCGGCGACCAGGATCGTTCCAATAATCAGCGCCACGATGTAGCCAAGGATTGGCCTCATGCCAGCACTGGGACTGACACGGCTGATAGCGCACGCCGCGTAGTAACCCACGCCAAATGGGGGAGCGAAGAGACCGATGCCCATCGAGAGAACAACCACCATGGAGTAATGCACGTCGTTGATTCCGAATTGCTTGGCGATGGGGAAAAGCAACGGTCCGAAAACAACTATCGCAGGAATTCCTTCAAGGACGCTTCCGAGGATGATGAACGCAAGGATGGATACCGCAAGGAATCCAGTTGCGCCGCCGGGGAGTTGCGACATTGCCTGAGCCAGCTGGCGCGAGAAGCCGGACTGCGTCAATGCCCAGGCCATGCCGGTTGCGGTGCCGATGATCAACAAGATCGCGCCCGACAGTGCCGCCGTATCGATCAGCGCAGGCCAAAGCTTCCTGTAGTCCATCTGTCGGTAAATAACTGCGCCCGCGATAATTGCATAGGCAATTCCGATCGTCGAGACTTCGGTCGCTGTGGCGACACCCTCCACCACCGTGGCGCGGATGATGAATGGCAATGCGAGTGCGGGAAGGGCAATAAGCAAGGTGCGTCCGATTTCACGCCAACTCGCACGCTGCGTTCCGGCAAGATCGTCCTTGCGATGGCGCCACCAGACTACAAAACAGAGCATGACAGCCAAAACGAGCGCAGGCATGAGGCCGCCGGAGAACAACGCCGAGATTGAAATGCCTGTCACAGAGCCGATCGTTATCAGCACGATGCTGGGTGGGATGGTCTCCGTCTGCGCACCGGTTGCGGCTAACAATGCCACCATCTCGCCTTCCTTCACGCCGCGCTTTCGCATTTCAGGGAAGAGCACGGGTGCGATAGCTGCCATGTCAGCCGCCTTCGAGCCCGAGATTCCGGAAACCAGATACATCCCGCCGACCAGGACGTAAGACAGTCCGCCACGTACATGTCCAAGCAGAGAAGCTAAAAAGCGAACCATGGCTTTAGCCATGCCACTCAGTTCCAGAACTACTCCTAAAAAGACAAATAGTGGAACTGAGAGGAGGACAATGTGCGACATCCCTTCATCCATCCGACCTACTATGACAGTCGTCGGTTTTGAAGTGGTCAAGCTAATGTAGCCCAAGGTCGCCAAGCCGAAAGCAAACGCAATCGGTACGCCCGATAGCACCAAAACAGCGACAATGCCAACGAAGAAAATCAAAAGATTGAGGTTGCCGAGGTCCTGGAACAGCGGGCTCATCATGTAGAGGCCGGCCACCACTGCTGCGGCCAAGGCCAATGCGGCGACAAGGCGGCGCCAGTTTGTCACTTCCGCAAGCTTAAGAACAGCTGCGAAACACATCAGCACTATTCCGCATGGCAGCGCAGAAGCACGCCATGCGTTGGATATCTCAAGCGAAGGGGATGTGACGGCAGCCTCTTCAGAGGCAAATTCATATGCTGGGTGGCCGATAAACGCAAGAAATGCTACTGCGGCCACTACTGCAATGAGGTCTAGAAAAGCGCGCGTACCTGGCGATGCCATGTCGACGAGAGCCGTCATGCGCATGTGGGAGGATCGACGAAGTGCAATCACCGATCCCAGCATCGCAAGCCATAAGAACAACATGGATGCCAATTCATCGGACCATGTCAAAGGATGGTGCAGTACATATCGGCTCACGACGCCACCGAGCAGTACCAAAATCTCGGTGAGAACCAGTAGCGCGGCAGGTATCTCGGTGAGCAGCCCCAGGAATCGGTCTGCCTTTCCGATTGCGCGAAGCCAGGCGGTTTTCTCGTGGCCGCTCGATTCGCTCGAGTGTGGGCCATCAGAATGCGTTGACATATCCAAGGTGCATCTCCAAATTCGTTCTAGTGGGGTCTCACATTTTTGTGAACCGGGCGGCGCGGCGGCATTGCATGGAATGAGAGCATTTACTTTTCTCATCAGTTAAAGCTACTTCAATGCGCGCCGCGCCTGTGCTTGCAGCGATTCACGTCAGGCGAGTGAGCGCTCGCTTAACCTGTTGTTCAGGCTAGTTTCCCGGTGTATTTTTCGAGCTGGGACCAGGTCTCGGGTCCGAACTTCTTCTGCCATTCCGTGTAGTAACCTGCCTTCTGCAGCGCCTCGCGGAAGGGCTTCGTATCAACCCGATTGAACTGCATTCCCAAACCTTTTAGCTTGGCTTCTAGAGAAGCGTTCAATGCCTCGTGCGCGGCGCGTTGCTTAGTTACATTGGCATCGAAGATTTTCGAAACCAATGCCCGAAGATCCTCGGGCAACGCATTCCAGTTGCGCTTGTTGCCAACAAGCGCAAAGTATTCCCACATGTGTGAAGTGGTCGAACAGTACTTCTGAACTTCGTAGAGTTTCGCCGCATCGATTGTTGGCAATGCATTTTCCTGCCCATCGACAACCTTTGTCTGCAGAGCGGTGTAAAGCTCACCAATCGGGACAGTGGCGGGGGATGCATCCAGTGCCTTGAACATTGAAGTCCACAACGGGGTTGAAGGCACGCGTATTTTCATGCCTGCCAAGTCTTTCGGAGTAACGATCGGCTTGGATGAGTGCGTAATCTGACGGAAGCCGTGGTCGAAGAATTTTCCGACTTGCGTGAGATTGACCTTGTCAAAAGAGGCGCGAATGTGAGCGCCTAGGTCCCCCTCCATTGCCTTCCACACGGTCGCGTAGTCAGCAAACGCAAACGCAATCGAATTTATCGATGCTGTTTGTACCAGGTTTCCATAAATAGAACCCGCCGTGCAGATAAAGTCAATGGCTCCCGATCTGACTTGAGACAGCGTATCCGTGTCACTGCCCAACTGGCCGTTCGGATAGACCTCCATTGTCAGACGACCATTCGATTCTTTCGAGACTTCTGCGCATGCAGCCTTCAGAGCGGATGACGTTGGATGGCTCTCTGGGAGCGATATTGCAATTTTCAAATTGAACTTGCCTGCACCTTGAGCCAGCACAGCACCAGGAAGCAGGGTTGAAGCCGCTACTCCAACAATGCGCTTAAGAGCGTCACGACGACCATTTGGGTTAGCGCTTTGAGCGCTTGTATCTGCTTCTGAACGGACTTGCATGCTTTGTCTCCTAAATATTAGATGTGAAAAAGATCAGAACACATTGGGCTGATGGACTTCAATCACGTGGCCGTCCGGGTCTTGCAGAAAGACTTGATGCCAGCCGGGAATCGCCCAGCATCCATAGTCCGAATAACGAAGGCCAAGTTGATCGCACTTGCGCATGAATCCCTGAATGTCATCCGTTCGGAAACAAAAGTGTCCGTGACCCATCGGGTTGACAAATTGCTTCATCTTGAAGCCTGTTTCCAAATCGCGTTCGGCCCAGTGAAACTCGATATCGCCATCGGTAAGGAAGTCGACCTTTCCGGTATATGCGCGATCATCACGCTGGCGACTGATCACGGTATGGGACTCGTCCTGAATTGTTCCCAATTCGAACAAGGTCTTGTAGAACTTGGTCAGTCTCGGCAAGTTGTCAGTGCAGAGGTTCATGTGGTGAAACTTGAAATTCATGGTGATCTCTCTTTCTTGCATTGTTGAATGTCGCCACTGCCTACAGGTATCTGAGTGGCGGGATGAGTCGGGCAGATAAAGCCTGCCCAACACAGACGTAACGATATTAGGCTTCATGGATGAAGTCAACAATGCATCTGTAAAATTTGATAGGGGTAATCCCTAGGGAAATTTGATTATTTTGCGCAAAAACGCTAATTTTAAAATCATCCATGAATGTTAATATTCATGCATGAATGACAAAGTTGCTTTTGATTTACCTCTCGCCCCGAGTCAGGTTCCGGTTCTCCGCACTGAGATATGCAGCGCATCGAGCGCCCGCAAGGTTGCCGCCATGCTCGATCTGGATCCCGAGCATATGGTTGACGGTGCGCCGCTGCCCAGAGGTTGGCAGTTCATCCTGATGGGAGCGGATACACGGCGGTCGCTATTGAGAGCCGATGGATTTCCAGGGCTGGGCGTCACCATGCCCGATCTTGGCCTCCCCCGTTTGCTGCTTGGGGGGCGCAATGTGACCTTCAGGAAGGACATACCCATTGGTGCCTCGGTACACCGCAAAAGTGCAATGCAAGACCTCACTCGAAAAACAGTAAAGTCTGGCCCGATGGCTATTGCAAACATTCAGCATGAGTTATGGCTTGCTGGTGACGAATCGCCTGCACTGGTGGAAACCCAAACCTACCTGCTGCTGCCTGCGCGCAGAGGCAGCACGGCCACCATTGCATCAGGGTCCGTTGCAGACTTGGCCAGCTACCGGACCGCGACTGTCGTCCCCGATGAAACCCTGCTTTTCCAATACTCTGCTATTGGATTCAATTCGCACAAGATTCATATCGATCGATCTCATGCCCGTCATGTCGAAGGATATCCAGATCTGGTTGTCAACGGTGGACTCGTGACGCTGCTTCTCACCGAGTATCTACGTCGCGAAATCGGCGTTATCCCGACTTCAATCAAAGTCCGGCACGTTGCCCCGCTGTTCTGCGGCCGGCCCATCACCATGATCGCCAAACAAGGTAAAACAAATTTGCGGTTGCAAGCCTATGACCACCGCTCCACCCTTGCCGTGGACATGGAGGTAAACACACATGAGGTGCCTGGTACGCCAGGCACCTGACCATTGATGCCATTTTTCACAGGGCAACAAGTACTGTGATTAAAGGGAGACCTTTTCTGCCGACCTGCCTGTGGTTACGCCTCCGACTCTTTGTGACAAAAGGCGTGCAGCGGCTGCAAGCGCCTCGGTAACCTCGGGAATCGATTTCCGTCGGTTTTGGTCGATTCGCTCTGCATAAGGAACTGTCAGAGCGGCAAGTGCACGGCCTTGTCTGTCTAGAATAGGGAAGCTGACCGCGTAAAGCCCTCGAACCTGCACGCTCGGAATCGACTCATAGCCGGTCTTCCGTATGGTATCGAGAATCGCTCCGATTTGCGGATCCGCCTGATCGGGACGCCGTTGCATCGACTCTTCAATCCACCACTTTCTGGTTTCGTCGTCTTGAAAAGCCAGGAGAACGCGGCCTGATGAAGAAATTATTACATCAAGTTCAGAGCCTGTTCGCACACTAAAGCCCATACCGCTAGGTGTATCAACCTTTGCCAGGACAACCTGTTTTCCTTGGGAATACACGGTGAGGTGGCAAGACTGATCAAGATCTTTTGCCAGTCGTTGCATCACTGGCAAGGCTTCGAACAGCAACCTATGCGTTGGCGGGTTGACGTGCGAAAGTTTGAACAGTTTGGTGGTGATGGTGTAGGAGCTATCGTCAACCTGAAAGACATAGTTCCGGTCCACAAGGCAGGTCAGCATGCGGTAAATTTCGCCCACGCTGCGACCAAGACTTTGTGCAATTTCTTTTTGGGAGAGCGGCCGATCACTCCTGCAAAGCATTTCAAGTATGTCTAAACCTTTTTCAAGAGCTGGTGCAGAGTAGCTGCGTCGCTCCGTTTCTGACATCCGAGCCGTCTCAATGACATCCTCCTTCATCAAACCTCCGACAGAAATAAATTTACTGGTGAAATCGCTTCGACATCTGTTCACAAGGGTTCTAATTCCTGTACAAAAATAGAAGCAAAAATATATTTTTTGGTAATTTTGCAGGATCTGCGCTAAAAACTGCGCAAGTCACTTATTCATTTGCCGGAATGAATTTTATCTATAAAACTCAGGCATGGCATGCAGGTCGTCAGCTCCTGCCGGGTCAGCCGCAAAAAAACAGCTCGTCTCAGCGAAGACCGTCCCGGTATTTCCGAGGACAGCAACAATTGGCGAAACAGGCAAAATGGACGAATCTAGACATTTGCTTTCGCACTGTTGCCTGCTCAAGTCTTTATTTTCATAAGTGATTTTATAAATGCACCCATGAATTTTTTCGTGTAGCATGGCGCGAATAATCCAACCATGCGCCGGGCTTCGCCTCTTCAGACTGCTCTACACAAGACACTCAGAATGAAGCAATGCAAAACGAATCCGGCATCTCTGGCGAAGGTGCTGCCGCTGGTGCTGGTCCTCACGGTTCTGTGGGGTACCAATTGGGTTTTATTTCCCATCGCGGTACGGGAGATCTCCGTATGGACATTCCGCGCGGTGTGTTTGCTGGGGGCGGGGACTTTGTTGCTCGCCATCGCGCGGCTTCGAGGCATATCGCTGTACGTCCCGCCGGGACAGCGGTCTGGCCTTGCCGCTGCAGCGCTTGCCTACCTCGTCATCTGGAACGTTGGAAGCACCTACGCAGCCGTTCTGATCCCCTCGGGATCATGTGCATGAGTTCGATGCCGGCCAGGACATTTTTGGCCGATCGAAATGACTTGAAGTTGAGCATCGGTTTGGTGACCCGTTTGACAGCGCGATGGTCCTGCTCCACGATGTTGTTGAGGTACTTCACTTGTCGCACGATGACCGGTGTTTCACCTCGGGCATTGATCTCATCCATGGCCGCCTTGTTGGCGCCGCTCTTGTCCATCGTGACCTTCTCGGGAACACCGTTGGCCTTCATGGCTTTTTCAAAGAACCGCAGGGCTGCGGCCTTGTCGCGCCTGGCCGTCAGCAGGAAGTCGACTGTCTTGCCTTCCTTGTCCACCGCGCGGTAGAGATATTTCCAGGCGCCCTTGACCTTGATATAGGTTTCGTCCATCCGCCAGCTGCCGCCCACCGCGCGCTTGTGCTTGCGGAACACTTTCTCAAGCAAGGGCAGAAACCGGATTGCCCAGCGATTGATCGAGGAATGGTCGACAAACACGCCGCGTTCCTCCATCATTTCCTCGAGATGGCGGTAACTCAACGGATAAGCCGCGTACCAACGGATGCATACCAGAATCACGTCAATTGGAAATCGCATCCCTTTGGTTGCCAGCATCGCGTTTCATACCCGTCGCAAAAAAGAACTCAGCATAAACGAGCAGGCGGTACGACCGCCAATGCGACAGAACCCGATGATTCAGGCGCTGGATCGCAAGTCAGTCGGCTTGCGCGTGCTGAACCTGGGGATGGACACTCACACGCCAACAGGCAAGCTGATGCTGACGGTACTGGGGGGTGTGGCGCAGTTCGAGCGGGAAATGATGTTGGAGCGCCAGCGCGAGGGTGTCGCCCGCGCCAAGGCGGCGGGCAAGTACAAGGGACGTAAGCCGATTGCGCCTGAGCAGCGTGCCGAGGTCGTGCGCTTGGCCGGGTTGGGGTTGACCAAGGCCGGAATCGCCCGAAAGCTCGGTCTTGGCGAGGCCAGCGTCTACCGGATTCTGGCCGAGGCCAAGAAGGGCAAAACCTAGAGTCTATCAATAACGCAGTTTCGCATTTTGATCGGACAGATGGCACTTTTGGCAGCTATGTGGTCACTGGGCCTGGTGTGGAAACTTGACCGTCTTGGCCGCTATTTGCGCCACCTCATCAACACGGTGCACGATGTGACAACCAAAGGTGTCGGTTTCCAGGTGTTGACAGGGCATGGCGCCTCCATCAATACGAGAACGCCTGAAGGTCAACTGGTGTTCGGTATCTTTGCGGCCCTGGCCGAATTTGAGCGGGCACTGATTTCAGAGCGTACCAAGGTGGGCTTGGCGTCTGCCCGCGCGCGTGGACGCAATGGAGGCGGTCAGTACAAGATGACGCCGGCCAAATTGCGCCTGGCCATGGCGGCCATGGGGCAAAAGGAAACAGTCGTGAGCGACCTATGCAAGGAGTTGGGGGTCACGCGGCAAACCCTTTAGCGGCATCATGCGCCAGATGGGGTACTGCGCCAAGATGGTCAAAAGCTGTTGGAGCGGTGAGGAAAAGCGAAATTCTGAAATTTTCGTGGATTTGGGCGTAGAACCCCGTAGCGTGAACCAGCCAAAGCCGATGGGACCGGCTCATCACTTGCCGTGCTTTGAACTCGCCGCGGCGAAGCCAGGAGACCGGCGTGGGCTGCGGCATGTCCAGCAGGTGGGACAGCTCGCCTAGCGGCCACTCGTCGTCTTGCCTTTGCGCCACCGTCGCGGGCGTCTGATGTTGATGCGCAATCCCATCGTCACTTGAAGCGGCCGTGATAAGCGTTGACGTTCTGGATATGCACGGCGCCGTTGACGCGCACGCCTGCGCTGAGGTTGATGGCGTCGTGGGCAATGCCCGCGTCCTGCGAAAAATAGCGGTACGTCGGATTGCCGTCGCTCACCAGCAGCGCATCCTTGGCCAGCACCGGCTGCAATGCGCTGCTCAACTGGGCTTTGCTCATCTGTCCGCGTCCCGTGACCCAGTCCAGCGTCTGCCCGGCACGGTCGCGCGCCACCAAAACGCATACCAGTTCGTCCGACAAGCCCGGCTTGCTCGCCTTGCCGCCGCGACGCCAGGCCGGACGGTCCAGCTTGCGAGCGCCCTTGCGCGACTCCAGGACATAGGTCTCGTCCGCTTCGGTGATGCCCTTGAGCCTCAAGGCGCGGTCTGCCTTGATGCCGCCAAGGAAGCGGTGGCGCCAGCGCAGCGCGGTGTTGCGATGCACCCCCAGCGTGGCCGCTGCCGGGCGAAGCGCCTGCGAGGCCACCAGCGCCCCACTGAAGCCGAGCCACTTGTCCTTCTTGCGCAGCCGCGCCAGTGCCATTCCCGTCAGGGCGTTGAAGGTGCGACGGCATGCCTGGCAGCGGTAGCGCTGCAACCCGTTGGTCTGGCCGTGCAGGAAAAGCTCCGTGCCCTGGCAGTGCGGGCAGGCGCGCGGTTGTCCCGCTTCTTGCGCCTCAATGACAGCGAGTCCTTCTTGCTGGCCATCGAGTTCATCGAGCCGCTTTCTGAGCAATTCTCGCTGGCGCACAGTGAGGCGGCAAACCTGTTCCATCACCCCCTTGAAAGTCTCGGCGTTCATGGCTACCTCCAGACGGGATTCGGGGATTTACTCTACGCCTGCGGGAGTGAAAATTCCACATTTAACGGTGACATAGCCATGTCGAAAGAGGGATTGAATTCCATCTAAATTTATCTGTAAATATAATAATGCATAGGTGAAAACACCTAGATGGTTTTCGCTTATTTTCTAGAAAATAAACCTTCTTCTTATTCATTGATGCATGTTCTAGTGCACTAGAAAATTTCTCCACCACGGGAGGCGGCTGTTGGACACAACGCCGCTTCCGAACAGTACAGATTGAGAAAATCTTGACCGAACTCGCTGAGCTCATCACCCGCGACGAAAGCTGCAACCTCGCGGCTGTCCGCAGGGTCGCTGCAATGCTGGACCTTGACCCGGAGGAAATCCGGGAGGGCGATCCTTTGCCTAGAGGCTGGCACTTCATTTTGCTCGGCGCCGATACCCGCAGATCCTCGCTCAGGAGCGACGGTTTCCCGGGGCTGGGCGTGCCCATGCCCGACCTGGGCCTTCCGCGGCTGATGCTGGGTTCGCGCACCGTCACGTTTCACGGCGATATCCCGATTGGCGGCAGCCTGAGGCGAAGCAGCGCGGTGAAAAGTCTGCGACAGAAACAGACCGACTCGGGCGCCATGGCCATCGTGACCATCGGGCACGAGCTGACGCTGCGCGGGGATGAGGCGCCGGTGCTCACTGAAACCCAGACCTACCTTCTGCTGCCCGCCTCCAGCTCCTCGCCAGCGGGCACCTACAAGCATCCGGCAGCGGTTGCCGAGCGCGTCAAAACGGCGCGTCCCGATGACACACTGCTGTTTCAATACTCGGCGCTTGGCTTCAACTCGCACAAGATTCACATCGATCGCGCGCACGCCCAGGACGTCGAAGGGTTTCCCGACCTGGTGGTCAATGGCGGCCTAGTCACGCTTTTGCTGACGGAGTTCATCCGCACGGATCTCCTTCAGACGCCAAAAGCCCTTCGCATCCGGCACCTGGCACCCTTGTTCAGCAGGCGCCCCATCACCCTGGCCGCCGATCGCAACGGCGATTCATGGCATCTGAAGGCCTTTGACGACAACAACACCCACGCCGTGGACATGGAGGTAGACATTCAATGAGCTTCGAACCCCTAAAAGGAATCCGCATCCTTGACCTGACAAGCGTGGTGGTCGGTCCCGTCTGTACATGGCGCCTGGGCCAATACGGGGCGGAGATCATCAAGGTCGAAAGCCCGGAAGGCGATCTCATGCGCGGCCTCGGCGGCATGTCGCCGACCGGCCAGCATTCGGGGACCTACCTTCATTTGAACCGCGGCAAGCGAAACATCTGCCTGGACCTCAAGAAGCCTAGCGCCAAGGAAGTGATGCAACGCCTGGTGGCCAGCGCGGATGTCATCGTTGCCAACATGCGCCCGCAAGCCCTCGCGCGGCTCGGACTCGACGCCGACACCATCCGGAAAACCCACCCGGAGAAAATTTACTGCCTGATCACCGGCTATGGGACAGAAGGACCGTACGCCGGGCAACCTACCTACGACAGCGTCGTGCAGGGCGCCACCGGCATGGCCGGCCTCACGCTCAAGCGTGATGGCACGCCGACCTATGTGCCCATGCTGATCTGCGACCACGTCTCCGGTGAAATCGCCGCGGGCGCCATCATGGCCGCAGTGATCGCACATAAGGCCAGTGGCACGGGCTGCAGCATGGAAATCCCCATGTTCGAGACGATGGCCGCGTTCGTTCTTCAGGAGCATCTGGCGCAGCACAGCTTCGATCCGCCTGTGGGCGAGGCAGGCGATCTGCGCCTGCTCAGCCCGTACAACAAGCCCATCAAGACGTCGGACGGGTGGATTTCCTTCACGGTCAACACCGATCCTCAAGTGCGGGCATTCCTGAACGCAACCGGCCGATCCGAGCTGGTGAACGACCCCCGCTTCACAAGCGTGGCTGCGCGTGCGCGCAACGTGGGCGTCTGGTTTGAAGTACGCGGCGCCGCATTGACAGGCAAGACGACAGCCGAATGGCTCGAACTGTTCAAGGCTGCAGACATTGCCGTCCAGCCCTGCCACACGCTGGACACGCTGCCGGGTGACTCCCACCTGCAGGCCGTCAATCTGATCAGCTACGAGGTTCACCCGACAGAGGGAAGGACGGCTGCAATCCGTTCGACCATCCGTGTCGACGAGGAATACGCGCCGCTGCAAGCGCCTTCGAGTCCGCGAGGCGCTCAAACCCGGGACTTGCTCGAAGAAATCGGCTATTCGGAGGAAGCGATTCTTGCCATTTTGGCCGAAAAGGCCGCGTTGTCCTGGGATCCCGCAGCGTCCTGATCGCTCGCTTTGCGCGCTGACCGCGCGGATTGAGACATGCAGCTCGCGCTCGAGCAATGGTCTGTGACTTTGAATCAACGCGCTTGCGCGCCCTGCTGAGGGCGCCGCCACCGGTTATGCGTTCACGCAGCCTGGGCTGCGCTAGGCAACTCACGATCCAATGGAGAATAAATGTCTCTCGTACTTCCCCACCGTCGCCATCTCTTGAAAGTTCTGGCCGCGACGCTTTCGTTGCCCCAGGCCTGGGTCAGGGCAGACACCTATCCCTCGCGCCCCATCCGGCTCGTGGTGCCCTTTCCGCCCGCGGGACCCACCGACTTGCTGGCGCGCATCGTGGCAACACGCCTGGCCCAGAAGCTCGGCCAGCCGGTCGTCATCGAGAACAAGCCGGGCGCCAGCGGCATGCTCGGAGCAGAAGCCGTGGCCAAGGCGCCGCCGGATGGATACACCCTCCTAGTCAATGCATCGATCCATGTCATCAATCCAAGCCTCTACGCAAAACCCCGGTATGACGCGATAGCCGATTTCGCACCGGTCACCAACATGGCGGACGTTCCGCTCGTGCTGGTGGTCAGCCCCAAGCTGCAAGTGAACACGGTCAAGGAACTGATTGCGCTGGCGAAGTCTTCCAGGACGCCCTTTAACTTCGCCTCCTCCGGCAATGCCACCGCGCCGCATCTCGCAGGCGAAGCGTTCAAGGTCGCCACGGGCCTGGCCACCATGCAGCACGTCCCTTACAAGGGCAGTTCACCGGCGCTGACCGATCTCATTGGCGGACAAGTGCAGCTGATGTTTGACTCGCTGCCTTCGAGCCTTCCCTTCATCAAATCCGGCGCGCTGCAGGCATTGGCCGTCACACCATCCCGACGCTCATCCACATTGCCCAATGTGCCCACCATTTCCGAAAGCGCGGTACCGGGTTTCGACTTCAGCACCTGGTATGGCCTCTGGGCACCTGCCGGGACGCCTTCGTCGATCCTTCACCTGCTCGCGGGCGAGATCGCTGCCATCTTGCGCAGTCCAGAGGTGCGTGAGCAGTTCGCCAAACTGGGCGCGGATCCGGTTGGAAACTCGCCGGAGGCGTTCAGTGACTTCACCAAGTCGGAACTGGCAAAGTGGTCGAAGATCGTGAAACAGTCCGGCGCCAAGGTGGACTGACTTTCGTGCCCTGTCAGGACGCGGTACGAATTGAAGGTGCGAATTCGCACGCCATCCACACCGGCATGGAATTCACACCACCCCCCACGATTTAAATCCCCGGCAATTCGGCTGGGAAAACCCGGGAGGTCATGCAGAAATCGGTTGCGCTTTCAACCGACGTTGAAGACCTTATACCAATCCCGTGTCATGACATTACCGATGCCGAAGGCAGCATTGCCCAGCGGCGCGAGCACAGAGTACGGATGGCGCCAGGGATTTGCGGAAGGCATTCCAAGCGTCGCAGCAGGCATCGACTATCTGCTCGTAGCCGTCGTAACAGCGGTTTGCCAGATGCCGGTCGCGCAGTTGCTGCCACACCTGCTCGGCCGGGTTGAGTTCGGGTGAACCCGCAGGCAGCGGCAACAATGACAGGTTGGAGAACTGGGGCAGTTTGGCGGTGGTATGCCAGCCTGCACGATCGAGCACGAGTACCGCGTGGCGCCCCGCAGGAACTGCGTCGCTGACGGCCTGCAGGTGATGGGCCATCGCCTCGGTATTGGCCTGCGGCATGATCAGGCCGACAGCAGCATCGCGCTGCGCACAGACGGCGCCAAAGATGTACGCCGATTCGGACTGCTGCTGGCGCACCACCCGGGGGCGCGTTCCCTTGCGCGCCCACAGGCGCGTTTGCGTGCCGCGCTGGCCGATGCGCATTTCATCTTGAAACCAGATGTCCACCTGCTCAGGCGCAATGCCAGGAGGCAGCGTGGCCAGCACTTGGGTGGAGAAGTTTTTTTTTGAATTCGGCCTGTGCCGCCGGATCGGCGCAGGGACTGACGGCGCGAGCCGAAATCCACACCATGCCCAAGCGCTTCAACAAGTCATACACACCGTTCAAGCTGTAGGCAACGCCAAACTGCCGGGCCAGCAGCTGGCGAATATCTTCACCCCGAACCCGGCCGCCGCCGCGCTCGCGCTGGAGCTGTTCAACCGCCTGGCGACACGCTTCTTCCTGTCCTTTGGCAAGGCGCTGCGTACTCCAGTCGTGCGGCATGCCGGCCAGACGGGCCACGCCGCCAGCGATGAACCACTGCACCCAGCGCATGACCGCGTGGCGGCTCACGCGCAGTGCAGCGCCCACTTCGCTGCAGCTTTTGCCCTCTTTGAGATGCGCCAGTGCTATCAGGCGCAGTCGCCGGCGCCCATCCGATTCCTTGCGGGCCAGCCGGTCGAAATCATAGGGCTGCAGCTGATCAATGATTTGCTGAGATAACATTTTCGTAACCTCCACCAAGACTCCAATATCGCTCAGACTTCAATCGCTGGCATTGGTTCTTTATCTATCGGGATTGGTATCACATCTGACGGAGCTGGACAAGCTCCGCTTTCACAATCAGGAGACATTCATGAGCAAAAAATCAAGTGGCTGCACGCGTGCCATGTGGGGGCTGCCGCAGTATCTGCTGGCGGGATCGGTCGTCGCTTCACTGGCGGCTTGCGGCGGAGGCAGCAGCAGCAGCAGCGTCATCGGGATGCCGCCGCCAGTCGCCAAGGCGCTGTCGTGCGATGACAGCATGAAGGCTGCCTTCGCGCCCGATTCGAACACGCAGGTGTTGTTCGTCAAGGCATTCAAGCAGGGTGATCCGCTCTCGCTGGCCGCCACCCCGCCTTCCAACGCTGCCAAGGCCACGGCAGACCTGTGCCTCGTGAAGCTTCGCGTCGGCCCTGGGAATCCCGGCCCAGCGACCGCACCATCGACCACAGCGGGCATTGGATTTGAAATCTGGCTTCCCAACCTCAGCACCTGGAATGGCCGGATCCGTGCCGAGGCGCCCGGCGCCTTCATGGGAAGCGGCGGTATTACGTCATCGACGGGCATCGGAATGTTGAGTCTTGCGCAATTTGCCGCGGCCAACAACACCGTGACGGTGGTGACTGACGGCGGCCACGCGGACGGACCTTTCGGCACGTTCCTGACACTGCCCGACGGAAGCCCCAACACTTTTGGGTGGAATGAAATTTCGCGCAGGGCCGTGCATGAGATGTCCTTGAAAACCAAGGCACTGGCGGCTGCGTATTACACCAAGCCGGCCGACAAGTCCTACGCCTACGGTTGCTCCAGCGGTGGTCGCGCCGTCTACCAATCTGCGCAGTCGTATCCGAAGGACTACGACGGCATCGTCGCGGATGCCGTGTCGCTGGACCAGACCCAGTACTTCCCCGGGCTGATGTATCCACAACTAGTCATGCAACGCGATCTGGCGGACAAAGGGCTCCCGTTGCTGACCAAGGCAAAGCGTGACGCCGTTTCCACCGCGGCATTGCAAGCCTGCGACACGGCCGTCAATGGAACGCATGACGGTTACCTGACCTACCATGACCAATGCAAATACGACCCGACCAAGGATGCAGCCGTGCTTTGCACCACCGAAGGCGGTACGAATGCAACAGCCGCCTGTGTGACGAAGGTCGAAGCCTTGGCCCTCAACAAAATGTGGTACGGCGCTACCGTGGACGGCTCGGTGCCTGATCCGGCCATCGACAACGGGACGAGCATCATCCGCACGTCACAGCAGCTTTGGTGGGGACGCAAGCGCGGGACCGACCTGGAAAACACGGCGGGCGTGGCCAACAATGCGCCTTCGCTGGGCATTCTCGGTCTCGTCATGGATCAAATCGCCTGGAATCTGCAGGACCTCTCGTACACGCGATCGGACTATATCAATGCATCGGGTACGGGAAAGAACGGCTGGATGACGATGCCCTACAGCGTCTACGCGCAGTCCTTCTACCAAGGCAAGGTCCTGAATGACCAGGTGTTCGCCAACATTGATGCCAACAATCCAGACCTGACCCCGTTCAGGGACGCAGGCGCCAAGATGCTGAGCTTCGTCGGCGTTGCCGATCCTTTCGTCTCCCTGGAAGCGCAGCTCAACTACTACACGCGATCTGCGGCGCTGGTCGGCGGCAACACCAAGGCCCAGGACTTTCATCGCCTGTTCCTCATTCCCGGCCGTGGGCACTGCGGTGGCGTGGGAAGCGTGGGGGCCTCCAGTGCAAGCACCCCACAGATCTCGGCGGATCAGATGTATGCCAAGATAGTTGATTGGGTGGAGACCAAGCAAGCCCCGGAGACCTTGCCAATCAGCTCTCCCGACGGCACCCGAAGCCGCCCGATTTGCATGTATCCGAAGCGCGTCAAGTACCTGGGCGGTGACGTGAATGCGGCTGCCAGCTACGCCTGCCAGCAGTCATAAGACTTTTTGCGGGGCTGTGACCCAGGGGTAGGCCCGGCCTCGCAACGCATTTTGGTGGTCGCGCGCCCGCATCAACCGATGCGGGCGCGCCCTCGCATTCAAGCCCAGCATCGATCGAAATTCCGCCCCCTATCTGCTGACAATTCGTCCGCTGTCCGGGTACGAGTCGGACCAATTCCCGTCAACGGCTACCGGCTGACCGGCCAGGCTTCCACAAGACCATTAGCAACGATGCCCCGCAGCAGGTCATTGCGCCGATCTCAAGGACCCCGAGTGGTTCGCCATGAAAAACGGCTCCGGTGATCATCGCGACCATGGGCACCATCACGGTGCAAAGACCGGAAATGGTCGCCGGCACCGTGTCCACGATCGAAAACCAGGCGATGTTGCCCAACGCCATTGGAATCAACGTGATGTATCCGCAAAGGTCAGTTCCTGCTGGAAGGCTGTATCGAGCTGTCTTTTGCCGACCAGTTTTATGCATTGGCAGGACAAATCCGTCCCGTTTGAGGAGCTGGCATCCGTTCCTACCCCAAACACGTTTATCAACTGGCAACGCGACAGAACCCTTCATGATCGCCTGAGCAATCGGTGGTATTCCTTCCTCACTTTATTTTCCCTTTTCCGTGGTGGGCCTTCGGTCAGTCGGCCTCGACGACCGCCTTGCGGTAGCCCTTCTCATAGCACCGGTCGTGGGCCAGCAACGCCCAAACAATCCGGGCATTCTTGTTGGCCAGCGCGACTGCCGCGACATTCTTGTTGCGCCGTTGAACCACTGAATTGATCCAGCTGCATGGGTCTGCCTTCTGCCCGGCGCGGTAGATGACCGAGCGCGCGCCGTGTATCAGCAAAGTACGAAGGTAGCTGTCGCCGCGCTTGCTCATGCCCAGCAAGTTTGATTTACCTCCAGAAGAGTGCTGCCTGGGCACCAGGCCCAGCCACGCGGCCAACTGCCGGCCGTCGTCGAAGTTCTTCGCATCCCCAACGGAGGCGACCAGAGCGCTTGCCGTGATTGGGCCAATACCAGGCACCTGCGCGAGCCTCATGCTGAGCTCGCTGTTTCGATGCCATGCCTGAATCTGCGCCTCAATTTCATTGACCTGCCGGTCGAGTTCCTTGAGATGGTCTAGCAGTCGCTGGACAAGCTGGCGGAAAGAGCCCGGCAGTGGGTTATCAGCGTCTTCGATCAGTTCCGGAACCCGGGTGGTGATGTACCCAATGCCCTGGGGAACGACAAGGCCGAACTCCCCAAGGAGCCCGCGAATCTGATTAGCCTGGGCGGTGCGCGCCTTCACGAAGCCCTGGCGAACCCGGTGCAACGCGAGGACCGCCTGCTGCTCGACGTTCTTGATCGGCACGAAGCGCATGTTGGGTCGGCCTACTGCCTCGCAAATGGCTTCGGCGTCGGCTGCATCGTTCTTGTTGGACTTGACATACGGCTTGACGAACTGCGGTGCCATCAGGCGTACCGTGTGCCCCATCGCCTGGAGCTTGCGCGCCCAGTGATGCGCGCTGCCACAGGCTTCCATACCAATCAGGCACGGCGGGAGATTCACAAAGAACGTGGCCATCTGGTCTCGACGAAGTTGCTTCTTCACGAGTACCTTGCCATGCTCATCAATTCCGTGGACCTGGAACACGTTTTTTGCCAGGTCAATGCCAAAAGTCGTAAGCTTCATGGTGGATGCCCCTTCTCAGTTCAAGTGGTTGATCAACGTCTCCACTTTGGCACAGCGATGCCGTTATGGGTGGGGGCGTTCATCCCATTGCTTACGTTTCTCAACCTCCAGACCCGGATGCACGCAAGAGAACCCGCAAACGAGATCAGGAAGGGTCCATCGCGGCGAAATCGATGGAAACTAGCCGCTGGCCCCAGCCTGCGCTATCACCTCGGGCAGACCACGGGAAGATGCTCAAGGAGTTCTCGGACCTTGACGCAGGTGCCTGTCGGCCAGCAAGTGGTCGCGGCCATCGAGGTCGATATTTGCCGACCATCTTAACCAACGATTCAACGCTCCATCCGTGATAAACCCATGCTGCTCCTGAACCATACCGTATGGGTGAGGCTCGTCATCAGTTGTGGCCTTCCGTTTTCAGGCCAGGCCAGCATCGCCCAACGTCGCAGCAACCATCAAAAGCTCCTGGTCGCTCGGCTGGTTCCAGTTCGCGCCAAACGCAGCCTCGGCATAAGTCCCGAGGAACTTGGACTTGACCAAAGGATGCTGCCAGCCATCCTTCCTGAGGCGCTTGATGATCTGAGAGTGCAGCCCTGCCGCTTCCATGGCATTGATGACCTGTTGGGTCAGTGTTTCTTGCTCGGCAGCGGACATGGCCTTGAAGTCCGCTTCAATGACGACCAGCCGCTGGGTAGTCCAAGCGTTGCGCCAGGTAAGCTGGCGTTGAGTTTTGGAAGCCAGCGCTTGGCTACTCGTGGGTACAGCCTTGGCAGCTTTTTCGCTCGCGGCACGCGTCGCCTGGGTAGCATGTCCCGGCATGATCGACACTAAGTATCGCGTGGGATCTCGCACAGGCTCTGGATAGGCAGATTGCACGCGCCGAGACAGTTCGGGCAACGCCGTGATCAGGGCTTCGTTACCGTAGGTCTCCACAATATGCGCGATGCGCTCATCGGGGATACCCAATTGGCGCGCAATGTGAACGGATTGAAGGTCGGCTTTTTCAGGCGCTTTTCGGTCTGCACAGGCTTCCTGCGCCTTCTTTTTGATGAAAAACTGCACCTCCGAGATGTAGCGACCACGCCGATGCTCCACCAACTCGATATCAAACGGCGAGGCAGCGTTGACCTCAGCAACGGCAGGCTTTAAAGTATCCCTTTTGAAAAAGGAGTATTCAAGCTTTTCCAGCCTGCCGGCGTCTGGAATGCGGCCGGTCATAGGATCGTGCCACCAACGCCAAGGCTGGCGTGGGCTGCGGCCTATGTTTTGGTAGCGGCACGCCAGTTCGTATAAAAAAATGGCAGGGTGGGTGCGCAGCTGCGAGACGACTTCCATTTTGATACGAGCAAAGATGGTCGGGTTCAGCAGTTCGCTGCGCAGGTTAACAGCAAAAGACCAGTCAACCCAGACCTCGGCGCGTTGCTTCCTGATCTTGCAATGCGCCAGCAAACCGCAAGCTTCCCAGTCGATGCCCTCCCCTGTCGTCGGGGACTGCCATTCGACCACCGTCGAGATCATCGACTTCAGATGCTTTTTTATCAGGTTCAAGTCGTTCGAGTCGTACTCAAGCAAATGAACGATGTCGGAAAGCGGGGCGGTATGGACTTCGCGGTCATGGCCTGCTTCCTTGTCATTCTGGGACAGGTGAAGTAGGACGTTGTAAGTTTTCCGGGCCAGGGCAGAGATGCGCTCACTCTTGGCCGTGATGGCTAGCGCCGTGACAGGCTTTTTCAGGTCAATATCGCGAGTGTGCGTCTTTTTGGCAGATTCTACGGACTTCATGATATCGACTGTAGCGCAGGATAGCTTTAGATGAATCAATGATTTCATGTGAATTTTTGCCGTACCGTGGAATGGCCTATTTGCTGAAATGAGGAAAATCGCGTGAAATTTTCCTGCATCGTCTCATGTGAACTGAGAAAACACTGGCCCTATTCAGCCATCCTGAGCCCAACACGGCTTTATTTGAGCAAGGCAGGACATGTATCAGACGGTTTAGTGGTTTTCCTGTATCCACCCTGCCCTTATCCTGAATACACGCGAAATTCCCCTGTATCCCCTGCAATGGACTCCTGAAGTGGCTCGATAACATCCTGACAAAGCTCGCAAAATCTACTTAAGTTGTTGATTTTATTGATTAATTTAATTTCTAAATGTATTAATAGGTATTCAAGGGATATAAACTTAATAAACCCGACGGTAACAATGCTAGCGCTGGATTGCACAGGGTTCACGCCTTTACATGAGAGGATTCAGGATTTTTTCTGAAAAAGTTTGCACAAATTCTGTTCGCAAACGAAAATTGCGCAAACTCGCATAGTGCGTGCATTCACATAAAAGATAAGCAA